>DAISVW010000535.1:0-1020 GCA_036826695.1 Aestuariivirga sp. | reverse complement strand
GTGTCCACGGCGGCCGCTGAACAGGCCGCCATGGCGGTGTCGATGCTGAGGATCTTCATGACGCGGCGTGATAGGCCGCCTCGCCGCGGCGCGTCAAACGGCGCGGACTTCGCTCACTTCCGGAACGAAATGCCGGAGCAGGTTCTCGATGCCGTGCTTCAGCGTCGCGGTGGAGGAGGGGCAGCCGGCGCAGGAGCCCTTCATGTTGAGATAGACGACGCCCTCGCGGAAGCCGTGGAAGGTGATGTCGCCGCCGTCCTGGGCCACCGCCGGCCGCACCCTGGTGTCGAGCAGCTGCTTGATGGTGGTGACGATCTCGGCATCGCCCTCTTCGAAGAATTCCTCGCCAACCGTTTCATTCTGCGCCGCGCCGCCGGCCAGCATCGGCAGGCCGGAGAGGTAATGGTCCATGATCAGGCCCAGAATGGCGGGCTTCATGTGCTGCCATTCGCCGCCCGCCTTGCTGACGGTGATGAAATCCTGGCCGAGGAACACGCCCGACACGCCCTGCACCGCGAACAGCTTCTGGGCGAGCGGCGATTCGACGGCGGCCTGGGCATCGCGGTAATCGCGGCTGCCGCCGGGCAGCACGGGCTTGCCCGGCAGGAACTTCAGCGTGGCGGGATTGGGGGTGGCTTCCGTCTGGATGAACATGTCCGATTCCTCTGGTCGGGTTTCATATAGACCCAGTTTAGAATGATTTCAAACTGGATTGGTGGACGTTAGGAGCTTGCTCATGCCGCAAGAAAAGACCCTCGGGTCAAGCCCGAGGGTGATGACGGGATCGAGGTTCAACCTCGCATGAGGCTGCCCCTGAAAACACCGCTCAGGCCCGAAGAAGTATCTTGAACTGCGCCGCAAGCCGTGCCGCCTGCTGTTCGTGAAACAGTGGCCCGCATCGCGGCTGCTGAGCGATGCTCCAAGACAAGCTCACCAATAGGCGTCGGCAAGAAATTCTTTCCCTCTCCCCATACATGGGGAGAGGGTTGGGGCCCACGCCGCAGGCGTTGGAGGGTGAGG
>DAISVW010000534.1:0-1031 GCA_036826695.1 Aestuariivirga sp. | reverse complement strand
CATGGCATCCTCTCGCTTGCCGCCAAAGAAGACCCCCGGATCAAGTCCGGGGGTGATGAAAGCTGAGAGACTCATCATGCCATGGCTTGACCATGGCATCCTCTTCCTGGCCGCGCGAACAATACCGCCCTATGCCGCCGCCGCCCTGCGTTCCGCCACCACCTGCTCCGCGGCGCGGCCGGTGAGTTCGGCCATGTGATCGCGCGCGAAGGTGAAGGTGCCTACCCCTGCGGTTGCCGCGCGCAGCTCGATGATCAGCGAGGCCATCTCGGCTTCCGGCATGTGCGCCTTCACCGTGTCCCAGCCCGGCCAGCCATCGCGCCCGTCGAAGCCCAGAAGCTGCCCGCGTTGGCCGGTGACGATCTGATTGACGCGCGAGGTCGCCTCGCCCGGCACATGGATTTCCACGGCGACGACCGGCTCCAGCAGCACCGGCTGGCATTGCGGCATGCCATCCACCATGGCGATGCGGGCCGCCGTCTTGAACGCCATTTCGGATGAATCGACGTCGTGATAGGACCCGTCCGAAAGATTGACCGCGAAGTCGACCACCGGAAAGCCCAGTGGACCGTGGCCCATCCATTCGCGGATACCCTGCTCCACCGCCGGAATATACTGCTTGGGCACCACGCCGCCCGTGATCGTGTCGCTGAACCTGAAACCCGAGCCGCGCGGCAAGGGCGCGATCTCCACCACCACATCGCCGAACTGGCCGTGCCCGCCCGATTGCTTCTTGTGGCGGCCGCGCACCTGGGTGGGCTTGCGGATGGTCTCCTGATAGGCGATGCGGCGCGGCCTTGTCATGGCGTGGACGCCGAACTTGCCGGCCAGTTTCTCGATCGCCACGCGCAGATGCATTTCGCCCTGCCCCCACAGCACCATCTCATGGGTGTCGTGGTTATGGGACAGCGACAGCGAGGGATCTTCCTCCACGATCCTGGCGATGGCGCCGGTTAGCTTCACCTCGTCCTTGCGGTCCGAGACCGAGATCGCCAGGCCATAGACGCCTGGCGCCGCTTCGACCTTCACCA
>DAISVW010000533.1:0-1055 GCA_036826695.1 Aestuariivirga sp. | reverse complement strand
GATCGGCGACACCATCCGCCGGCTGTGCCTCGATGGTTCCAACCGGCAGCCGAAATTCATCGTGCCGCAGATTCGCGACCGGCTTGCCGCCGGGCGCAGCGTCGACGGACTGGCGCTCGAATCGGCGCTGTGGTGCCGCTATTGCGCGGGCGTTTCCGACAGCGGCAAGGTGATCGAGCCCAATGCCCCCAACTGGGAGCGGCTGCAGCCGCGGGCGAGGGCGGCGAAGGACAATCCCGGCCTGTGGCTCGAAATGGAAGACGTCTATGGCGAGACCGGGCGTTCGGCGACGTTCCGTGACAGTTTCGCCGCCGCGCTCAAGCACCTGTCATCGGAAGGGACCGTCGCGACGCTCAAGCGCTATCTGGCGGGCGGAGCGCCGCCTCGAGCCTGAGCCCCCTGTCTCTGAGGCAAGCGGCGACGGCATCAACCGGAAATGCGGTTGACAGGCTTTGCGCCGCAAGCCTTAATCTCTCTCAGATGGGCAGCAAAGCCCGCCGGGCGGCAGACCCGTTCAACATTCAGGGAGACAGCGATGACCATCAAGACGCAGTTGAAGTATCTGGCCGGCATCGGAGTTGCGGCACTCATTGGGCTTGCCGCCATGGCTCCGGCCAAGGCGGCTGATTCGGCAGATCCCGTGAAGCTCACGCTTCATGACTGGACGGGCCAGCTGATAACCACCCAGCTGATGGGCGAAATCCTCAAGAAAGCCGGGATCAACGTCGAATATGTCCAGGCCGATTACCTGGCGCAATTCGCGGGGCTGCAGACCGGCGACCTGCATGTCGCCATGGAGATTTGGGAAACCACCGGGCGCGACGCCATGGATGCCGCCACCGCCACCGGCAAGGTCGAGGTGTTCGGCCCCACTGGCATGAAGGCCAAGGAGGAATGGTGGTATCCCGCCTATATGAAGGAGGCCTGCCCGGGCCTTCCCAACTGGGAGGCGCTCAAGGACGAAGCCTGCGCCAAGGCCTTCTCTTCGCCCGAGACGGAGCCAAAGGGCCGCTATCTCGGCGGCCCGGTTACCTGGGGCGGCTTCGATGATGAGC
>DAISVW010000532.1:0-1107 GCA_036826695.1 Aestuariivirga sp. | reverse complement strand
GGCCATCCGGATGGCAAATATCACTTCCGCGCCATCTGGCGGAAAGTGCGGTTCCGCAGCACCGAGAAGCCGGTGGGGCCAGTCGATGCCTTGCCGGTTTTCCCGGATCATTGCGAGACGATCGAGGAGGCAACGGCGGCGTATCCGTTCAGGCTTGCCACCAGCCCGGCGCGCACCTTTCTCAATTCAAGCTTCACCGAAACGCCATCCTCCAGAAAGCGCGAAGGCCGGCCCACGGTGTTCGTCCACCCGGACGATCTCGAGGCGCTGGGCCTCGCCAATGGCCAGATAGTGATTGTGGGCAGCGCGCGCGGCGTGGTGACGCTGCATGCCAAGGCGCATGCCGGGCAGCGACGCGGCGTGCTGATCGCCGAATCGATCTGGCCCAACGACGCCTTCGAGGACGGCCAGGGCATCAACACACTGACCGGCTGCGACCAGCCCGCCCCCAACGGCGGCGGCTGCTTCCATGACAACCGGGTGTGGATCAGGGCAGCCGGGCGATCCGCGCGGTGAGCAGGCGGTAGAAGCCCTCGGCATTGACGGAGCGGATCACGGTGGCGTTGGGTGGACGCCTCGTGACGTGCCACCAGTCGACGACCGTGGCGCCGAGCGTCAGTTCCGACTGGCATTCGACAGAGACGTTCACCAGCTTGCCTGAAAACAGCTCCGGTTTCAGCAGCCAGGCGATGACGCAGGGGTCATGCAGCGGGCCGCCGGCGGTTCCATATTTGTTTTCGTCGAAGCGCTCGAAGAAATCGAGCATCGCGGCGGTGGCCGGGCCGGAACGGTTTGGCATGGCGCGGAAGGCTTCAACGCGCTTCGCCGTGGTCAGCGCCTGATGCGTGCAGTCGAGCGGGATGAGCGTCACCGGAATGCCGGCGTCGAGAACCAGTTGTGCGGCCTGCGGATCGACATAGATGTTGAATTCGGCGGCGGGTGTCACATTGCCCTGCTCGAAATAGCCCCCGCCCATGGCCACGATCTGCTTGATGCGTCCGGCGATGCGCGGCTCGCGCGCCAGCGCCAGCCCGATATTGGTGAGCGGCCCCAGTGTGCAGAGGGAGACTGTGCAGGCTGGCCTCGCCATCAGGGTTTCGCCAATGA
>DAISVW010000531.1:0-1225 GCA_036826695.1 Aestuariivirga sp. | reverse complement strand
CGACCCAGGGCATGCGCCAGGGCAAAGACAAGGCCACTCAATACCGCTCGGCCATCTACTGTACGACGCCCGCCCAGCGCGATGCGGCGCTCGCCGCCATGAGCGGCTATGAGAAGGCGCTGGCCGACAAGGGCTATGGCCCCATCACCACCGAGATCGCCGCCGCAGGACCGTTCTATTTCGACGAGGCCTATCACCAGCAATATCTGGCCAAGAACCCCAATGGCTATTGTGGCCTGGGGGGCACCGGCGTGGCCTGCCCGGTTGGCACCGGTGTCATGGCCTGACGCCCGTCAGGCCACCCGCACCCAGCCGCGCGCCCGCGACGAGGCGATTGACGCCTCGACGACCTTCTGGATCTCATAGGCCTCGCGGAAATCGGGCGAGGACTTGCGGCCCGCCCCGATGGCCCCGAGAAACTCGCCCATCTCGATGGTCTTGAGATCGTTGAAGCCAAGCTGGTGGCCGCCGGCGATGCAGAACTGGCCATAGGGCGCGTGCTGCGGACCGGCCTCGATCTTCACATAGCCGCTGGTCCTGGCGTCGCCCCCGGCCTTGTAGAGCAGCAATTCATTGAGCCGCTCCTGGGTGAAGAACAGCGATCCCTTTTCGCCCGTCAGCTCGAAGCCAAGCTGCATCTTGCGGCCGGTGGCGATCCAGTTGGCTTCGATGGTGCCGCCGCAGCCGCGCGCGAAACTGACGAGAATGCGGGCCACGTCGTCGACGAGGACCTGCTTCCGCTCCCGCGCGCCGCGGGCAACCGGCCGCGACGTCACGACCGTGCGCACATCGGCGCTCACCTCGGCGATCGGCCCCAGCAGGAACCGCGCCATGCCGATGATGTGCGAACCGAGATCGGCGATCACGCCGGGACCACCCGCGGGATCGATGCGCCAGCTGTAGGGGCTTTCGGGATCATGCATATAGTCTTCGGCGTGAATGCCGCGAAAGCCGGTGATCTCTCCCAGCTCGCCCGCCGCCGCCATGTCGCGCGCCATTTTCAGCAGCGGGTTCTTGATGTAGTTGAAGCCGACCTGGGTGACGACGCCCGCCTTCTCCGCCGCCTCGACCATGGCAAGCGAATCCGCAAGTGAGGGCGACAGCGGCTTCTCGCAATGCACATGCTTTCCCGCCGCGATCGCCGCAAGCGCCATCTCCTTGTGGAAGATGTTGGGCGTGGTGATCGCCACCACATCGACGCGCGGATCGGCCACCCGGGCCCGCC
>DAISVW010000530.1:893-1263 GCA_036826695.1 Aestuariivirga sp. | reverse complement strand
GCGCATGCGCTTCGGCATCGGCATGAACACCGACCACACGCTGGAGGAGGTGGGCCAGCAATTCTCGGTGACCCGCGAGCGCATCCGCCAGATCGAGGCCAAGGCGCTTCGGAAGCTGAAGCACCCAAGCCGCAGCCGGAAGCTGCGGAGCTTTCTGGATAACTAGGAGGCCGTCAGTGTTGCGGCCGCATTGCATGCAGCGGAGGAAATCCCGATGTCATTCCTGAAAAAGCTTTTCGGTGGCGGTTCCTCTCGAGACGCCGGGCCTGCGAAACCGAAGCGGCAGATCGAGTATAACGGCTTTACCATCGCGGCAACGCCCTACAAGGAAGGCGGGCAGTGGCAGACCTGCGGTACGGTTTCCAAGGTT
>DAISVW010000530.1:295-883 GCA_036826695.1 Aestuariivirga sp. | reverse complement strand
CCGGCGGGCGTCCGCCGCGAGGCCGGCGGCTCGGTCATCGTGGACGGCGCGGCCAGGGAGCACCGTTTTGTTCGCGCCGACCGGTTCTCGGACGAGGATGCCGCGGCGGACCACGCCATCATGAAGGGCCAGCAGATCGTCGACCAGCTGGGCGAGCGGGTTTTTTCCTGAGCCTCAGGCCAGCACGCAGTTGAAGCTGACGCTGATGCGGTTGCCTTCGGCGCGGTTCAGCGGCACTTCATGGCGGAGCCAGCTTTCCCACAGCATCAGCGTGCGCGCCGCGGGGCGGAACGACACGTGGCTCTGGAATCCCAGTGGCACCGGCTGCTTGCGCGGCGGCGCCGCCATCATCAGGCCGAGCCTTGGGTCTTCGTAGACGATGGGGCCGGAGCCTTCCGGGGTTGCCACATAATAGGTGCCGCTGATCACCGCATTGGGGTGGATATGCGAGCTGTGCGCGCCGCCTTCCGGCATGACGTTGACCCACAGCGAGTCGACCCTGTTCTTCATGCCGCTCATGTTCCAGTGCAGCGCCCTTGCATAGGCGATGGAGTGCCGGTCGATCGCCTTTACCATCCGCCATAATTC
>DAISVW010000530.1:0-285 GCA_036826695.1 Aestuariivirga sp. | reverse complement strand
TCTCGCGAATTCTGGAAACCGCCAGGCCAGATCATTGAGCGAGGCATAGGAGGTGTAGCCCGGATAGCCATGCTTCTCGGACCAGCGGAGTCCAGCCTGATCGTCCATCGCGAGTGACATGGCAAGCGCCTCCAGGGCGTTGTTGAGCCGTTCCGGCACGATGTTCCCGGCCCGATAGATGCGGGTGGCGAACAACTCGTGAATGGCGGGGCCGGCGGTCTTCTGCGTCTTTTCAACCATGTCGCGGCGGGATAGCCGAGGGCTCAACCGTCTTCAAGCGCCTTC
>DAISVW010000529.1:0-1308 GCA_036826695.1 Aestuariivirga sp. | reverse complement strand
ACCGCCTCGGCCGCTGACATAGCCGCCACCATTCAATCCATGACCTCGTCCCTCCACCACCGCGGCCCTGATGGCGAGGGGATCTGGGCGGAGGAAGGTATCGCGCTTGGTCACCGGAGGCTCGCGATCATCGACCTTTCGGATGCCGGGGCTCAGCCCATGCTCTCGGAGTGCGGACGCTACGTCATCGTCTTCAACGGTGAGATCTACAATCACACCGAGCTCCGCGATGAGCTTGCCGCCAGTGGCATGTCTCCGGACTGGCGCGGGCACTCCGACACCGAAACGCTTCTCGCCGGTATCGCCCGGTGGGGTTTGAGCAAGACGCTCCTGCGCGCCTCCGGCATGTTCGCGCTGGCCGTATGGGACCGCAAGACGCGGCGGCTCCAGCTTGCGCGCGACCGGATGGGCGAAAAACCGCTCTATTGGGGCTGGTGCGGCCCGGATTTTGCGTTCGGCTCGGAGCTGAAGGCACTTCGCCGCCATCCGGGATGCCCGAAGGAGATCTGCCGGCAGGCGCTGGCGCAGTATTTGCGCTTTGCCTATGTGCCCGCCCCCCGGAGCATCCATCCCGGTATCTACAAGCTTGAGCCGGGATGCATCTTGACGATCGATGGTCTGCCCCCCGCCCGCCCTCCGGGCACTCCGCTGCGTCCCGGTGAGGCACATGGAACATTGTCGATCCAGCGTTACTGGTCGTTGGACGAGGTGGCGGAGACAGGTTACCGCGATCAGTTCACGGATGAGCGCGAGGCCCTGGAAGAACTCGAGGCGCGGTTGAAGGCGGCCGTCACCTCGCAAATGGTGGCGGATGTTCCGCTCGGCGCCTTCCTGTCCGGCGGGATCGATAGCTCCCTCATCGTGGCGCTGATGCAGTCGCAGTCGAATCGGCCGGTGAGATCATTCACGGTGGGCTTCGAAAACCAGGCCTTCAATGAGGCGCCCCATGCCGCCGCTGTCGCGCGGCACCTGGGAACCGAGCATACGGAGGTGCTGGTCACGGAGAAGGAGGCGCAGGATGTCATTCCCCGCCTCCCCGATCTTTACGATGAGCCGTTTGCCGATTCTTCCCAGATTCCCACCTATCTCGTTTGCCAAGCGGCGCGGGCGCATGTGACAGTGGCGCTATCGGGCGATGCGGGAGACGAGCTCTTCGGCGGCTACAACCGCTATTTCTGGATACCGCGTATCTGGAGCCGGTTGAACTGGATGCCACACCGAGGCCGGCGGGCACTCGGCGCCCTGCTGTTGGGTCTGCCGGTCCCGGCCTGGGACACGCTGGGCAGTCTGTTTCCAGGTAGCTTGTCC
>DAISVW010000528.1:0-1328 GCA_036826695.1 Aestuariivirga sp. | reverse complement strand
GCCCGGCCGGCGCGCCGCGCGTGCCCACCCGCTTGCGCGCCGCGGCGCGGTAGACGGTGGCGATCAGCAGGGTTGACTTGCCGCCGCCCGACACACCGGTCACGCAGGTGAAAACGCCCAAGGGTATTTCGGCGGAAATATTCTTGAGGTTGTTGGCGCGCGCACCCTTGACGCGGATCGAACGGCCCTTCTGCCATTTGCGGCGCAGGCCGGGCAACGGCACCTGCTGCTCGCCCGTCAGATACTGGCCGGTCAATGATTTCGGATTGGCCATGATTTCCGGCGGCGTTCCCTGAGCCACCACCCGGCCGCCGTGGACGCCGGCGCCAGGGCCGATGTCGACGACATAGTCGGCCATGCGGATCGCGTCCTCGTCGTGCTCGACGACGATCACCGTGTTGCCGAGGTCGCGGAGATGCACCAGCGTATCGAGCAGGCGGGCATTGTCGCGCTGGTGCAGGCCGCTCGTCGGCTCGTCCAGCACATAGAGCACGCCGGTGAGGCCCGAGCCGATCTGCGAGGCGAGCCGGATGCGCTGGCTCTCGCCGCCTGACAGCGTGCCGGAGGTGCGTGACAGGGTGAGGTAATCGAGCCCGACATCGACCAGGAATTTCAGCCGCTCGCGGATTTCCTTCAGGATGCGGGCGGCGATCTCCATGTCCTTGGGCTTCAGGCTGCGCGGCAGGTCCGTGAACCATTGGTTGGCCTCGCGGATCGACATGTTGGACGCATCGCCAATGTGCTTGCCGGCAATGCGCACGGCCAGCGCCTGCGGCTTCAGCCGGAAGCCGTTGCAGGCGCTGCAGGGATGATCGGACTGATAGCGGCTGAGCTCCTCGCGCATCCATTCGGAATCGGTCTCGCGCCAGCGCCGCTCGATGTTGCCGAGCACGCCCTCGAACTGCGTCTTCGTCTTGTTGGCGCGGATGCCATCGTCATAGGTGATGGCGATTTCCTCTTCGCCGGTGCCGAACAGAATGGCGTCACGGGCTTTCTTGGGCAGGTCCTTCCATGGCGTGTTCATGGAGACCTTGTAGTGCCTGGCCAGCGACTCCAGCGTCTGGGTGTAATAGGGCGAGGTGTTGCCGGTGCGCGCCCAGGGCAGGATGGCGCCTTCCTTCATCGAGAGGGTTGTATCCGGCACCACGAGTTCCGGCTCGAAATGAAGCTCGGTACCGAGCCCGTCGCATTGGGGGCAGGCGCCGAACGGGTTGTTGAACGAGAACAGCCGGGGCTCGATCTCGTCGATGGTGACGCCAGAGACCGGGCAGGCGAACCGCTCCGAGAAAAGCAGACGCTCATGGGTCGCGTTCTTGGGCTTGTTGGCG
>DAISVW010000527.1:0-1336 GCA_036826695.1 Aestuariivirga sp. | reverse complement strand
GAAGCCCGTCGCGCGCATCACCGACGAGGACGCGCTCCGCGATTTCGAGGTCAACGCGCTGGGCGCCATGCGCGCCGTGCAGGCGGCCCTTCCGGCGCGCAAGGCGGCGCCGGGCGGGGCCAGCGTCGTGCCGGTCTCGACCGTCGCGGTGGCGCAGGGCTTCTCATCCCATGTGTCGATCGGCATGGCCAAGGGCGCCGTCGAGGGCCTGATGCTGTCGCTCGCCGCCGAACTCGCGCCTAAGATCCGCGTCAATTGCGTGGCCCCCTCGCTCACCAGGACGCCGCTCGCCCAGGCGCTCACCTCGAGCGAGCAGATGGCCACCGCCATCGCCGGGCTGCATGCCCTGCAGCGGCTGGGCGAGCCCGACGACGTGGCCGCCGCCGCCGCCTTTCTGCTGTCGCCCGACGCGTCCTGGATCACCGGCCAGGTGGTGGGCGTGGACGGCGGCCGCTCGATGCTCCGCACCAAGGGCTGATCATGGCGCGCATGCGCAAGAAGGAGGCGCTGCCATCGAAGCTCTGCGCCGCCTGCGGGCGGCCCTTCACGTGGCGCAAGAAATGGCAGCGTGACTGGGACAATGTGAAGACCTGCTCTGACCGCTGCCGCGCCGCGCTGAAGTCGAAATCGCGATGAGCACGCTCCGCATCGTGCTGGGCGACCAGCTGACGCGCGGGCTGTCGTCGCTGCGTGACCATGACGCCGGCGACACCGTGCTGATGATGGAGGTGGCGGAAGAAGCCTCTTACGTGAAGCATCACAAGCAGAAGCTGACGCTGATCTTCTCGGCCATGCGCCATTTCGCGGCCGAACTCGAAGCCGATGGCATCAGCGTCGACTATGTGCGCCTCGATGACCCCGCCAACACCGGGTCCTTCACCACGGAACTGCGCCGCGCCGTGGCCCGCCACCGGCCGGCCCACATCATCGTCACCGAGCCCGGCGAATGGCGGGTGCGGGAGATGATGAAAGGCTGGGACGCGGAGATCCGCGATGATGACCGGTTCTTCGCCTCGCCCGCGAGCTTCGCCGCATGGGCCCGTGGCCGCAAGCAGCTGCGCATGGAGTTCTTCTACCGCGACATGCGCCGCGCCTCCGGTCTGCTGATGGACGGCGACGATCCGGCGGGCGGCCAGTGGAACTTCGACCACGACAACCGGAAGGCGCTGCCGCGCGACGCAACACCGCCGAAACGCCTGCGCTTCGATCCCGACCCTGTCACCCGCGAGGTGATGGACATGGTGGCGAGGCGCGTTCCGGGTCATTGCGGCGAGCTTGAGCCGTTCGGCTGGGCGGTGACGCGCAGTGATGCGCTGGAGGCGCTCGACCACTTCAT
>DAISVW010000526.1:0-1339 GCA_036826695.1 Aestuariivirga sp. | reverse complement strand
CGGCCTTGCGGGCGGGCTGGCGCGGGGGGGCCTCGACATGTGGATGAACCAGCTCTTCGGGTTCGGCTCCGGCACCTGGAAGCATGGCAAGCCCGACTATGCGACGCTGAAACCAGCCGCCGACTGCAAGCCCATCGCCTATCCGAAGCCGGATGGTGTCCTGTCCTTTGACAGGCTCACCAACATCGCGTTTTCCGGCACCAACCATGAGGAAGACCAGAAGGTTCACCTGCAGCTCAAGAACCCGGAAGTGCCGATCGGCGAGAACCTTCCGGTCTTTGACGAGCCCGCCCAGCGCTATTGCCCGGCCGGTGTCTATGAGGTGGTGAGCGAGGACGGCAAGCCGCCGCGCTTCCAGATCAATCACCAGAACTGCGTGCACTGCAAGACCTGCGACATCAAGGACCCTTCGCAGAACATCAACTGGGTGGTGCCGCAGGGCGGCGAGGGCCCGAACTACCCGAACATGTGAAACCCGGCGCGCCGCGGGGCCCTTGCGGTGATCGCAAAAACACCGCATTTTCCGGTGATTCTTTCTGGCGTAATCGTGGCCTCCGGGCCGCCGCTCTTGAAATGGACAGTGATGACCGGAATATCCTTTCGCGCCGTTGTTGCCGGGCTGGTGCTGGCGTCATTTCCTCACGCCCCGGCGCTCGCCTATGAACAGACCGAGGCAACCTCCTCCGGCGCCTATCTTGCGGGCCGTACGGCGGCCAAGCTCCGCGACAATGATCTGGCGTCGGACTATCTCGGTGACGCATTGAAGGCCGATCGCGGCAATCCACTCCTCACGGAAAAAGTATTTCTGCTCGACCTCTCGGAAGGCGATGTTGCGTCGGCTCAAGCACTGGCGGCGGAAATCATCGAATTCAACAGCCAGCAGCGCATGGCCCGAATCGTGCTCGGCCTCAAGGATTTCCGCAACCGTCGCTATGATGAAGCGAGGAAGCATTTCCAGCAGGCAGCCTATACGCCGGTAGGCGAGCTCACGTCGTGGCTGCTGATCGCCTGGTCTGAGGCCGGTGAGGGCGATCTCAACCAGGCGCTGAAGACGCTCGACCGGCTCGATACGAACGAAAGCTTCGCAAATTTCAAGACGTTTCATACTGCGCTGATTGCTGACTATCTGGGCAACGGCATGCGTGCCGAAGCGGCCTACCGCAAGGCCTATGAGGAAGCCGGCAATTCACTGCGCATCGTGCAGGCCTATGGCAATTTTCTCGAGCGCAAGGGCCGCTCCGAGGAAGCCAGGAAAATCTATAGTGCTAATCTCGCCAACGATGAGAATCCGCTTGTCCTCGAAGCTCTTGAAAGAAGCGCCGGAAAGGCGGCTCCCGCG
>DAISVW010000525.1:0-1339 GCA_036826695.1 Aestuariivirga sp. | reverse complement strand
GCCATCGCCGATGCCAACGGCCTGCCGCATGACGTGCAGCTGACGCTCGGCCAGCAGATCAAGATTCCGGGCGGCAAGGCCGCCGCCGGAACCACGGCGGAGCAGCCGGTGGCCGCGCCGAAGCTCGCGGCCGCGCCTGAAACACCTGCCGTCCCGTCGCCGGAAGATCCCGCCGCAGTGGAACAAAAGGTGGCTGCCGTCCCTGAAGTGGCAGCACCCACCAAGGACCAGTCGTCGATCCCCGCCTCGGAAACCGAGACGGCGGCCCAGGCACCCATCGATGGCGTTCCCGGCATGCGCTGGCCGGTGCGCGGCAAGATCATCTCCGGCTTCGGCCCCAAGGCCAACGGCCTGAAGAACGAGGGCATCAACATCGCGGTGCCGGAAGGGACATCGATCCGCGCCGCAGCCGATGGTGTGGTCGCCTATGCCGGCAATGAACTGAAGGGTTATGGCAATCTGGTGCTGATCCGCCACGACGATGGCTATGTCACCGCCTATGCCCATGCCAAGGAGCTGTTCGTGAAGCGCGGCGACACCGTGAAGCGCGGCGACGTCATCGCCAAGGCCGGCCAGACAGGCTCGGTGTCAAGCCCGCAGCTCCATTTCGAAGTGCGCAAGGGTGCCGTGGCGCTCGATCCGATGAAGTTCCTGTCGTCCGCGACCGCCTCGAACTGACCTTCTTCTCATCGAGGAGCGTGATGATCACCGTCTGGGGGCGGCGCAACTCCGTCAATGTGCAGAAAGTGCTGTGGGCGCTGGAAGAACTCGCCGTGCCCTACGCGCGTGAGAATGTGGGCGGCAGCTTCGGCGGCAATCGCGCTGCGGATTTTCTCGCCATGAATCCCAATGGTCTGGTGCCGGTGATCCGTGATGGTGACGTCACCATGTTCGAGTCCAATGCCATCCTGCGTTATCTCTGCGCCCGCTACCGGGCAGGCGCGCTGCGCCCCAAGGACCACTGGAGCCTGGCGATGGCCGAACAGTGGATGGAATGGCAGCAGCTGAACTTCGCGCCCGCCGTCACGCAGGTCTTCATGAACCTGGTGCGGAGCCCGCCCGAGAACCGTGATTCTGCGGCGGTGGCGGCGGGGCAGCGCTCCGCCGCGGCGGCGCTGCGCATCGCCGATTCATGGCTGGCGAGACATCCGTGGTTCGCGGGCCATGAGTTCAGTTTCGGCGACATGGTGATGGGAGCGCTGCTGTGGCGCTACATGGGCGTCGATATCGACAAGCCCGAGACGCCGGGCCTGATGCGGTGGTTCGAGGCCATCCAGGGTCGTGCCGCCTTTCGCCGCGCCATCATGGCGGTGCCGCGGGCCCGCTCGCTCGTCGAGTG
>DAISVW010000524.1:0-1345 GCA_036826695.1 Aestuariivirga sp. | reverse complement strand
CACATCGGCGCCGAGGCCGTCGATCACCGCGCGGGCCTGCTTGCCCGATCCGCCTTGCGACTGGTTGATGTTGATCGCCTCGCCGGTCTTGGCTTTCCACTCGGCGGCGAAGGCGTCGTTGAACTCCTTGTAGAACTCACGGGTCGGGTCGTAGCTGACGTTGAGCAGCACCTTTTCGGCCTGGGCGGTGGCGGCGGAGAGGCTGAAGGAGAGTGCGGCGGCAGCGAGAATCAGGGAGCGGCGGGTCGGGACAAGCATGGGTGACCCTCCGTGTTGAGCTTGTAGACCTAATACTATACAGAAATGATAGACAATCAAGCAGAATCTGTTCTCTTTACCGAACAAAATGATCTTTTCAGCGAAATCAGGCGGTTAGGACCACGCCATCGGCTGCCGATGCGGCGCCCATCACCTCGGCAAGCGTCGTTGTCTCGAGGGCCGAGAGATATTGCGTGTAGGCCTTCGAGAAGGCGATTCTCACTTCGCAATGGGCCTCGTCCCGGCAGTCTTCGCAGCGCCGGTAGGCGGTGCGCGACAGGCTGGGAAGCGGCGCGATGGGGCCATCGATGGCCCGCAGCAGGGGGCCAATGGCGATGGTGTCGGCCGGTTTCAGCAGCTCATAGCCGCCATCGCGGCCGCGGCGGCTCGTGACGTACCCGGCGGCCTTCAGCGACAGCAGGATCTGCTCCAGGAACTTGCGCGGCAGCTTCTCCTGCTCGCACAGCTGGCGGATCTGCAGGCCCTCGCCCGGCTTGGCCCGGGCCAGGGCCACCATCGCCTTGAAGGCATAACGGGCGCGCTGGGAGATCATCCCGGTAGACATAATCGCTCATTGCCGGCCACCGCAAGCAGGAAAGCGGATTTCGGCGCTTGCCCCGGCTGTTGCGCAGGTGTTATGGACGATCGCCAATCCGCAAGAGGTTGGCCCATGCCGCGCCCGATCCCCGAATATCTCACCTTCGACGATGTGCTGATGAAGCCCGGCGCCTCCTCGGTGCTGCCAGCCCAGGTGAACACGGCGACCCGCCTTACCAGATCGATCAGGCTGTCGATCCCGATCATCTCGGCCGCCATGGACACGGTGACGGAATCGCGTCTCGCCATCGCCATGGCCCAAGCCGGAGGCCTCGGCATCATCCACAAGAACCTGGAGCCCCATGAGCAGGCCGAGCATGTCCGGCAGGTCAAGCGCTTCGAAACCGGCATGGTGGTGAACCCGATCACCATCGCGCCCGATGCGACGCTTGGCGATGTGCTGAAGCTCAAGGAGCGGCATCGCATTTCCGGCATTCCGGTGGTCGATGCCAGGGGCCGGCTTGCGGGCATCATCACCAACCGCGATGTC
>DAISVW010000523.1:0-1349 GCA_036826695.1 Aestuariivirga sp. | reverse complement strand
TGCGCAGCACATTGCCCGGCGGCTCCAGGTAATAGGCAGCCAGCCAGTCGACGAACTTGCGGTGGGTTTCGGAGAGCGGCGGCATGTCGAAGACAGCGGCAACGTCGCGCAGCGTCTTCTCGGTGGCGGCCTGAGGCGCAAGGCCCCACACGACGCCGATCACCTGCCGCGGGCCGAGCGGCACGGCGACATAGGAGCCCGGCTCAAGCCGCAGGCCGGGCGGCACGCGATAGGAGTAAGGCCCCTCCAGCGCCAGCGGGAGCAGCACCTCGGCTATGGCGGAATCGCCGGTCATCGCGCCTGAAATAGACTTGGGAAGAGCCCGCTTCCAGCCTTATATGGCGGCGCCATGAGAGAACCTCACACCCGCGAGATCGTTTGCCTCGAACCCTCGGCCCTGGCGCTGCGGCTCAGAGGCCAGCGCCAGCTCACCCTGCTCGAGAGCGTGATGCGCGAGGAGCATCTGGGGCGATACTCGTTTCTCGCCTGCAACCCGAAGTCCGTGCTGGAGGTCACCGGCGCCGGGGTGACGCTCGATGGCGTTCCCCTCGATGAGCCACCGCTCACGGTGATCAACCGCCTGCTCGCCGACAACCGCCAGCGCCATGTGCCGGGCCTGCCGCCCTTCCAGGGCGGGCTGGCGGGCTACATCTCCTATGATTTCGGCCGCCTTCTGGAACCGGGCGCCCGGATCACGGCGTTTACACCGATGTGAGCGGATCTGGTGATCAACCATTTCGGTAGCGTCGACGCCTTCGACCATAAGCAGGAACGCGCCTGGATCATTTCGGAGACCGCCGGACGCGCCGACCAGCTGGAAGAACTCCTGTCCGGCAAGCCGCAGGCCGTTGGCAGCCATGAAATCTCCGGCTGGCAATCCAATTTCACCCGCGAGGCCTATGAGCGGGCCATCGCCCGCACCGTCGAATATGTGCTGGCGGGCGACATCTTCCAGGCCAATATCACCCAGTGTTTTTCAGCATCCATTCCACCGGGCTTCGATGCGCTGGCCTTCTACCGGGCGCTGCGGGCGAAGAACCCCGCCACCTTCGCGGCCTTTCTCGATTATGCCGGCATCCAGATCGCCTCGTCATCGCCCGAGCGCCTGCTGAGCCTCGATGGCGCCCGCGCCGAGGCCCGGCCGATCAAGGGCACGCGCCGCCGCGAGCCCGATCCGGCGCGCGACGCAAGCCAGATCGCCAGCCTCACATCGAGCCGCAAGGACCGCGCCGAGAACGTGATGATCGTCGATCTCTTGCGCAACGACCTGTCGCGGGTCTCGAAGCCGGGGAGCGTCAAGGTGCCGGTGCTGTGCGGGCTCGAGAGCTACGCCAATGTCCATCATCTCG
>DAISVW010000522.1:0-1368 GCA_036826695.1 Aestuariivirga sp. | reverse complement strand
CCCTCGTACTCGGCATCGACTGGGGCGACGTTGACCTGGGCATCCATGTCGGCGCCCCCATGGGATCGAGCCGCCTGTTGCAGCGGAGCGTGCGTTCCAACCACCGCCTCGACCTGCCGTCGGAAGCGCTCCTCGTGCCGTCGAACCGTTTCGAGGCGCTGGAATGCCAGGCGGCGCTGGAAGCGGCGGGCGCCAATGAGCAGGACACCGACTATCCGATGACCGCCAAGCTCGACGTGCTGGCCCAGCACATTCTGTGCCGGGCCTGCGCCGGGCCGTTCCACCCGGATGATCTCTTCGCCGAAGTGGCCAGCGCCTGGACCTACCGCAAGCTGCCGCGCGAGGATTTCGACAAGGCCGTCGATTATGTGGCGACTGGCGGCTATGCGCTGCGCGCCTATGAACGCTATGCGAAGCTGAAGCCCACCGACGGTGGCTTCTTGCGCCTCGCGCACCCGCGGCTTGCCATGGCCTACCGCCTCAACATGGGCACCATCATCGAAGACCAGATGCTGAAGGTGAGGCTCGCCCATGCCAAGACGCGGCTCGGCAAGCGGGTGGTGACCGGCGGGCGCGTGCTGGGCGAAGCGGAGGAGTGGTTTCTGGGCCAGCTCACCATCGGCCAGACATTCCTGTTCGCGGGCGAGGTCTTGCGCTTCGAGGGCCTCGATGAGTTCGGGGCGCTCGCCACAAGGAGCCGCGGCCAGGATCCGATGGTGCCGTCCTATCAGGGCGGCAAGTTCCCGCTATCCACCCATCTCGCGGCCAGGGTGCGCGAGATGCTGGCAAACCCCGCTGCCTGGAAAAGCCTGCCGCCACAGGTGAGCAGCTGGCTCTCGCTGCAGCGCTTTCGCTCATTGCTGCCGCGCGCCAGCCAGATGCTGGTCGAAACCTTTCCGCGCGCCGCCAGGCACTACATGGTGTGCTATCCCTTCGAGGGACGGCTGGCGCACCAGACGCTGGGCATGCTGCTTACCCGAAGGCTGGAGCGCATCGGCCAGCAGCCCCTGGGCTTCGTCGCTTCCGAATATGCGCTGGTGGTGTGGATGGCGCGGGACCTTTCGCTGGCGCTGGCTTCAGGCCGGGTCAGCCTCGCCACACTGTTCGCCGAGGACATGATGGGCGACGATCTCGAGGCCTGGCTCGCGGAATCGGCGCTGATGAAGCGCAGCTTCCGCAATGCGGCGATCATCGCCGGGCTGATCGAGCGCCGCCAGCCGGGCCATGAGAAGACGCCGCGGCAGACCACCGTCAACACCGATCTGATCTATGACGTGCTGCGCAGCCACCAGCCAGACCATCTGCTGCTGCGCGCAGCCTGGGAAGACGCCGCCGAAGAGCTGATCGCCGACTGGCGGCTCGGCGCGC
>DAISVW010000521.1:0-1381 GCA_036826695.1 Aestuariivirga sp. | reverse complement strand
GGCGCGACGGCGGCACGATTGATGCCTATTGGGAAGCCAACATCGACCTCACCGAGACGCTTCCGGCGCTTGATCTCTATGATCACAACTGGCCGATCTGGACCTATTCGGAAGTGACCCCGCCCGCCAAATTCGTGCATGACCTCGAAGGCAGGCGCGGCTCCGCCGTGGCTTCGCTGGTTTCAGGCGGTTGCATCGTTTCCGGCTCCAGCATCAAGCACAGCATGCTGTCGCCCAATGTGCGGGTGAACTCCTTCTCCGAGATCGAGGAGGCGGTGGTGCTGCCATCGGTGCGCATTCATCGCAATGTCCGGCTGAAAAAGGTCGTGATCGACACCAGCGTGGTGATCCCGGAGGGTCTGGTCGTGGGCGAAGACCCCGTACTCGATGCCAAGCGCTTCCGCCGCACCGCCAAGGGCGTCTGCCTCATCACCCAGCCGATGATCGACCGCCTGGCATGAAAGTCATTTCCGTCGCATCCGAATTCTTTCCGCTGGTGAAGACCGGCGGTCTTGCCGATGTGGCAGGCGCGCTTCCCGCAGCGCTGAAGCCCCATGGCGTTGACATGCTGCCTCTGGTGCCCGGCTATCCGGCAGTCATGAGGGCAATCGCTAAGTCTACACAGCTTCATGGCTACCCCGAACTCTTTGGTGGCGCGGCGCGCATCTTGCAAGGCACGGCAAACGGCATCGACATCGCCGTGCTCGATGCGCCGCATCTCCATGACCGGCCGGGCAACCCCTATCTGGGACCGGACGGCAAGGACTGGCCGGACAATGGCCTGCGCTTCGCGGCGCTGGCCCGGGCGGCGGCGGACCTTGCCGCAGGCCGCACCGCGGCGCCTGCCGCCGATATCCTCCACAGCCATGACTGGCAGGCGGCGCTGGCGCCTGTTTATGCCAGGTTCCGCGGTGGCCCGAAGACTGTGATGACGGTCCACAACATCGCCTTCCAGGGCCAGTTCCCGGCTTCGCTCTTCGCCAGCCTCGGCCTTCCCTCGCAGGCCTATGGCATCGACGCATTGGAGTACTACGGGAATGTCGGCTTTCTGAAGGGCGGTCTCGCCACGGCCGATGCCATCACCACCGTCAGTCCCAGCTATGCCAGGGAAATCTGCACGCCGGAATATGGCATGGGCCTCGACGGGCTGCTGCGGGCAAGGCAGCTTGTCCTGCATGGCATCGTCAACGGCATTGACACCGAAATCTGGAACCCCGCGACGGACCCGCACATCGCGCAAGGCTTTACCCGCGCCAGCCTCAAGAAACGCGAGGCCAACAAGCGGGCGCTGGAAAAGCGCTTCGATCTCATTCCCGGCGACGGCATTCTGCATGGCGTGGTGAGCCGCCTCACTTGGCAGAAGGGCATGGACGTGCTGGCC
>DAISVW010000520.1:0-1392 GCA_036826695.1 Aestuariivirga sp. | reverse complement strand
GTCATGTCCTCAAGCGCGACCGCATCTTCGGCGGGGAGCCTCCGCGCGGCGGCGAAATGCGGGATGATGCCGAGGCAGGGTGTGCCGGTTTCCCGTTCGAGGAAGTTCCGGCCTTCGGAAAACAATTCAGGATCGCCATGGAACTTGTTGATGATGAAGGCTTTCAGCCGGGCGCGATCATCCGGCGGCAGGATTGCGAAGGTGCCGGCGATGGCGGCGATGACGCCGCCGCGGTGAATGTCGCCGATCAGCACGGCGGGCAGGTTCGCCGCCGCCGCGAAACCCATATTGGCGAGGTCACCGTCGCGGAGGTTGATCTCGCCGGGGCTGCCCGCGCCCTCCACGAGAACCACGTCACTGCCGCGTGAAACCTTTTCAAAGCTGTCGAGAATGGCGCCCATCCATTGCTGGCGGCTGCGGAAATAATCGCGCGCCGCCATCGAGCCCTGCCGCCGCCCCTGCACGATGATCTGGGCGCCGGTGGTGGTTTCCGGCTTGAGCAGCACCGGGTTCATGTGGACGCTGGCCGCCACCCGGGCGGCGCGCGCCTGCAGCGCCTGGGCGCGGCCGATCTCGCCGCCATCGGCGGTGACGGCCGCGTTGTTCGACATGTTCTGCGGCTTGAACGGCGCCACTTTCAGGCCGCGGTTGGCATAGGCCCGCGCCAGCCCCGCCACCACAAGGGACTTTCCCACATCCGAGCCGGTGCCCATGAACATGATGGCCCGGCTCATCCGGCCTCGCAGATGACATGCGCATAGGAGCCCATGACCTTGCCACGCCGGAGCCCCATCGGCGGCAGCTCCGTCCCGGCGGCATCTCGGGCGGCGAACAGGGCCGCGCCGCCGTCCCCGGCGCTGATGGTCGAATAGTGGAATTCATGGCCGCGGAGTTCGCCCGGCCACGGAACCCCACCCAGTGGCGTCAGCCGCCGGTAGCCCAGATGCAATTTGCGTTTGGCGAAACTGGTGGCCACCGGCAGCAGCCCGGCCATCGGGTGGCTTTGCCCCTCGGCATCGGTGAGGTGCTCGCCCAGCACCATGAAGCCGCCGCACTCGCCGTAGACGAGGCCCCGGTGGGCGGCGAGTCCGCCGAGGAACCGGCTGGCGGCGGCGATCCGCCCGGCATGGAGTTCGGGGTAACCGCCGGGCAGGAACACGGCGTCGGCGGCGGGGTCCGGTGCCTCGTCAGCGAGCGGCGAGAAGAAGGAGAGTTCAGCCCCGGCTTGACGCCAGCCATCCACGAGATGCGTGTAGAGAAAACTGAAAGCATGGTCACGGGCGATGGCCATGCGCTGGCCGAGCGGAGGCAGGGCGTGGCTCAAGGGGGCAGGCGTGCCGGGGGCTGCCAGTTCGCGGATGCGGGCCAGCAGGGCAGCGTCCGCGAGCTTCG
>DAISVW010000519.1:0-1396 GCA_036826695.1 Aestuariivirga sp. | reverse complement strand
CTCATGGGTGCCGCCCTCGGGCGTCGGGATGGTGTTGCAATAAGACGATGAAAAGCCGTCATCGCCGCCGAACCACGCCACCGCCCATTCCACCGTGCCGTGGCCGCCGTCCTTCTCCACCCGGCCGGCGAAGATTTCCTCCACCACGCGCGGCTTTCCTTCCAGCCGCTCGGCCAGGAAATCCCTGAGCCCGCCGGGGAAGTGAAGGACCGCCTTCTCCGGCGTTTCCTTGTCCCTGATCAGTGACGGATCGCAGGACCAGCGGATCTCGACGCCGCCGAACAGATAGGATTTGGAGCGCGACATGCGATAGAGGCGCGCCGCCGAAAACGCCGTGTTGCCCTTGCCGAAAATCTGCTCGTCAGGGCGGAACGACACCCTGGTGCCGCGGCGGCCGGAGACCTTGCCCAGCTCCTGCACCTTGCCCGTGGGCTTGCCGCGCCGGAATTCCTGCCGGTAGAGCTGCTGGCCGCGCGCCACCTCGACGATCACGTGTTCGGAGAGCGCGTTCACCACCGAGACGCCGACGCCGTGAAGCCCGCCAGAGGTTTCATAGGCGCCGGAGTCGAACTTGCCGCCGGCATGCAGCGTGGTCATGATCACTTCCAGCGCCGACTTGTCCCTGAACTTCGGATGCGCGTCGACCGGGATGCCGCGGCCATTGTCGGTGACCGTGAGATAGCCGTCGGCACCATAGCTGACATCGATCCAGGTGGCGTGGCCCGCCACCGCCTCGTCCATGGCATTGTCGAGGACTTCGGCGAACAGGTGGTGCAGCGCCTTCTCGTCGGTGCCGCCGATATACATGCCGGGACGGCGGCGCACCGGCTCCAGCCCCTCCAGCACCTCGATGTCGGCGGCGGTATAGCTCTCCTCGCCGCGCGACCGGGCGGGTCCCTTGGCGGGCTTCGGCCGGACGGTGGCCGGAAGATCATCGAAGAGACCGGCGGATTTAGCTGGCTTGGCCATGAACGTTCCCGAATCGTTTCCTCATTGGCGTATCCCCCCGCGGACAGGCTGGCAACTCTCGAATTTCCGCTTCACAACTGCCGTCGCGGAACGCTGCTCAGCTTGAGCGGGGCGGGTGGTTCGCGCGCCATCGTGCCGATCGAGAACCCCAGCTGCGAAGCGCTGGGCCAGACGCCCGGCCAGCTCGAAAGATAGAAGCCCGGCTCCGCCGATGCCGGTGCCGGGTGAGTTCATGGAGGGCAAGTACAACTACTCCATCAACAGGCTGCAGCTGATCAGCCTCGTGCGGGTCATCGCTGGCGAAGTGCCTCCAGCGGAGTTGGTTAAGTAGCGGCGCCCCACGTCCTCGACAAGCCTTGATGTCCCGCTTCTCCTGCTCAGAACGGTCTATTCCGCCATGGCCCTGCGAACCCTTATCCTCGAATCA
>DAISVW010000518.1:0-1399 GCA_036826695.1 Aestuariivirga sp. | reverse complement strand
CGGCGATGCCGCCGAAGCGCGGGGGCTCGTCGGCGATGATCACCCTGGCGCCCGCTGCCGCCGCGGCCTCGGCGGCAGCAAGGCCAGCAACGCCCGCGCCGACCACCAGCACGTCGCAATGGACGTGGATCTGCTCATAGCTGTCCGGATCGCGGCCATCGGCGGCCTTGCCGAGGCCGGCGGCGCGGCGGATGAATGGCTCATAGACGTGTTTCCAGAACGACGCCGGCCACATGAAGGTCTTGTAGTAGAAGCCGCCGGGGAAGAAGCGCGACAGCGAATTGTTGATGGCGCCGACATCGAAATTGAGCGACGGCCAGCGGTTCTGCGACACGGCGCTCAGGCCGTTGCAGAGTTCGATCTGGGTGGCGCGCAGGTTGGGCTCGCGCCGGGCTCCTTCGCCCACCCCGATCAGCGCGTGCATTTCCTCCGCGCCAAGCCCCACCACGCCGCGCGGGCGGTGATACTTGAAGCTGCGGCCGAACACCCGCTGCCCGGATGCCATGACGGCCGAGGCCACGGTGTCGCCCTGGAAGGCGGGCAAGGTCTTGCCGTCGAAGGAGAAGGAGATCTTCCTCGACCGGTCGATGTTGCGGCCGCCGCCGGCCAGGCGATAGGGCTTGCTCATGACTTGCCCTTTGCTGTGAGCCTTTTCGCGAAATACTCCGCCCACTGACCTTTCGCCTGGGCGATGACCTCGGCGGGTGGCAATTCCGAGATGCCGTAGAAGGCCTTGAACTCCATGGTCACCGTGTCGCGCGCCGCGTGGAACCACTTGCCGCAGCCGCGGTCGCAGCGCCAGCGCTCGAAATGCAGACCCTTGGGATTGATGCGGATGAACAGATAGTCGCGCTGCTCGGCATCGCTGACATGGGCCGGGTCATGGCTGGCCGGGCGGCGGATATGCGCCTGGCCGCCGGCATGGAAGTCGGTCTCGTCACCTTCGGCGCCGCAGACCGGGCATTTGACGACTAGCATCTCTGTGTCACTCCTAGTGAGCCACCGCCGCCGCGACGCTTTCGTCGATCAGGCGGCCTTCCTCGAAGCGGTTGAGGCCGAACGGCGCCGCGATCGGGTGTGGGCGGTCATTGGCGATGGTGTCGGCGAACACCCAGCCGGAGCCGGGGATGGCTTTGAACCCGCCGGTGCCCCAGCCGCAGTTGACGTAGAGCCCGTCGACCGGCGTCTTGGAGATGATCGGCGAGCGGTCACCCGTCATGTCCACGATGCCGCCCCACAGCCTCAGCATGCGCAGCCTGGAGATGATCGGGAAGGTCTCGACGAGGGCCGCCACCGTGTGTTCCAGCGCCGGAAAGGACCCGCGCTGCGAATAATTGTTGTAGGGGTCGGTGCCGCCGACGATCACCAGCTCGCCCTTGTCCGCCGGGCTCATGTCGCC
>DAISVW010000517.1:0-1416 GCA_036826695.1 Aestuariivirga sp. | reverse complement strand
GGCGGCGGCGAGTCTGGAATGGCCTGTTCTTGAAAGGCGATTATGGCGGAACTGGAAAGCGCCTTGCGCGAAAGGCCAATCGTTAATCCGCAGGGGGCGGAGCAAGTGGCCGTCAGGCGGCCAGCAGGCTTTCGAACAGCGGGCGGCAGTCCGTGCGGCCGTGCAGGGGCTCGATCATGTTTTCCGGATGCGGCATCATGCCGATCACCGTGCCCGTCTCGTTCATGATGCCGGCGATATCGTTTGTGGCGCCGTTGGGGTTGGTGCCCTCCACATAGCGGAACACCACCCGGTTCTCGCCCTCCAGGCGCTTCAGGGTCTCGGCGTCGCAGATGTAGTTGCCTTCGCCATGCGCCACCGGGCAGGACACGATGGCGCCTGCCGCCATGCGGTTCGTGAAGAACGTGCGGTTGTTCTCGACCCGGAGCCGCACCTGGCGGCAGACGAAGCGGAGACCGGCATTGCGCACCAGGGCGCCGGGCAGGAGCCCAGCCTCGGTGATGATCTGAAAACCGTTGCAAACCCCCAGCACCCTGAGGCCCTTCGCGGCCCTGGCGCGGAAGTCCTGCATGATAGGCGAGCGCGCCGCGATCGCCCCGCAGCGCAGGTAATCGCCATAGGAGAAGCCGCCGGGCACCACGACGAGATCAACCTCCGGGAGTTCCGTCTCAGCATGCCAGACGGTGACCGGTTTCACGCCGGTCACGCTTTCCAGCGCCAGAGCCATGTCTCGCTCGCGGTTGATGCCGGGGAACACGACGACGGCGGACTTCATGTCAGCCCACGTCGATGTGGTAATTCTCGATCACCGTGTTGGCGATCAGCTTCTCGCACATCGCCTTCACCTGCTCATGGGCCCGGGCGCGGTCGGTCTCGGCGAGTTCGATCTCGATATACTTGCCCTGCCGCACCTCGCCCACCCCGGCGAAACCGAGATGGCCGAGCGCCCCGGCGATCGCCTTGCCCTGCGGGTCCAGCACCCCTGATTTCAGTGTGACGGTGACTTTGTCCTTCATCAGTGCAGGTCCGGCTTCACCAGCTTGGGCTTGGAGCGCTCCGGCTTCTCGCCCTCGGCGATGATGCCGAGGCGGCGGGCCACTTCCTGATAGGCCTCGATGAGGCCGCCCATGTCGCGCCGGAAACGGTCCTTGTCGAGCTTGTCCTGGGTCTTGATGTCCCACAGCCGGCAGGAATCCGGGCTGATCTCGTCGGCCAGCACGATCCGCATCATGTCGCCCTCGTAGAGCCGTCCGAACTCGATCTTGAAATCGACGAGCTTGATGCCGATGCCGAGGAACAGCCCCGACAGGAAATCATTGATGCGGAGCGCCATGTGCATCATGTCGTCGATCTCCTGGGGCGAGGCCCAGTGGAAGGCCGTGATATGCTCCTCGGAGACCATCGGGTCGCCGAGCT
>DAISVW010000516.1:0-1459 GCA_036826695.1 Aestuariivirga sp. | reverse complement strand
GCCGCGGTGATCCCGGTGACGGTCTACAACACCGACGGCACGGCCAACATCGTCGAGCAGGCGGTAGATGGCCGCAACGTGGTGCGCGGCAACGGTATCGTCACTGCCAAGGACGGCCTGACCGTGGCGATTGCCGGGCTGATCAGCAGCAAGGAAATCAACAATGTCGCCAGGGTGCCGATTCTGGGCGATATCCCGCTGTTAGGTGAGTTGTTCACCCGCAAGGAACGCAGCAACGCCAAGAGCGAGATGATCCTGCTGATTACGCCGCGCATCATCAGCAATCCCACCGAGACCGAGGAAGTTTCGCGTGATGTGGTCGAGCCGATCACCACCCAGGAGTGGTAATGCGTTTGCTTGGATTTTTTGCCTCTGAAAGGCCCGCTATATGAAACTCAAACATGGATTGGTATTGCTTGCGATGATGGTGTTCGTGGCGGGTTGCGCAACGTCCACGCCGCAGGCGGAGAACTTTCCGCTGTCAAAACAAAAGAAGGCCAATGCTGCCCGGCATTGGGGCATGATCGCCTCCGACGCCGTAACGCAAACGCGCGAGACACTGGCCGGCAAGGAGTTCGCCCGGAACAGGCCGCTGTTTGTGGCCGAGAAGGCCGATGCCACCGATTTCGATCGCGCATTCCGCAATTACATGATCACCGGGCTGGTGAATGCCGGCATGCCGGTATCCACCAAGAAGGAAGGGGCGGTGGAGATTGCCTATGAAACCCAGGTGATCCGGCACCCCGAGCCTTTCGATCCGCTGGTGGCCGGTTACAAGCCCGGGGTGGCGACAGCGACGGTGAGCGGCTTATGGATTCTTCGTAATGCGGTGACACGCTGGTCATCGGCTTCCGCAGCCGCAGGGACGATCGCGATGGCCGGAGCCTATGACGCATGGCGCGCCACCAGTCCCGGAGAAACCGGCGTCGAGGTGTTGCTGACGACTTCCATCGTGCATGAAGACCGCTACGTGATGCGTATGACCGACGCCTACTACGTCGAGCAGGGCGCTGCGATGCTTTATGAAGCCTGCAAGGGACGCTCCCGCCGCCATTGTCGTTGATCAGAACCTGTCCGCGACCATCCTCACCAGCTTTGAGGATGGTGTCCTCGATTGGCGCGGTCGGGTTGCGTCCTCTTGGCGAGCGTGTCTGGTTCAGGTGAATGCGGTATTCTTGATCCTATCTTGTGTTCAGTATTGAAAGCCTGTCATGGACAACATTCCGGATATCGTCGATCTCGTTCTCTATCTTCTGGGTGCGCTTTCTTTGCTGACCTGGACCATCATGCTGTTCAAGTTCTGGGAGTTTCGCAGCAACAGTGTGTCGAATCGCCGCCTGTCCGGGCATTTTTCCGGATTGAAACATGGCGATGAGTAGCCAGGGGTTATGTCTTCGGAATCCGGCACGCTTGCCGAGGCGGCGGGTGTGGCAATGGAGTAACTGAAGGCCCTGTAGGC
>DAISVW010000515.1:0-1468 GCA_036826695.1 Aestuariivirga sp. | reverse complement strand
GGCCAAGGCGATGATTGCGCGCGGCAAGGGCGGCAAGATCATCAACTTCGCCTCGCAGGCGGGCCGCCGCGGCGAGCCCCTGGTGGCGGTCTATTGCGCGTCCAAGGCGGCGGTGATTTCGCTCACCCAGTCGGCGGGCCTGGCGCTGATCAAGCATGGCATCAACGTCAACGGCATTTCCCCCGGCGTGGTCGACACCCCGATGTGGGAGCATGACGACAGCCTGTTCGCCAAATACGAGGGCCGCCCGCTGGGCGAGAAGAAGCGTCTGGTGGGTGAGGGCGTGCCGTTCGGGCGCATGGGCAAGCCGGAGGACCATGTCGGCTGCGCCATCTTCCTCGCGTCGGCGGAAAGCGATTATGTGGTGGCCCAGACCTACAATGTCGATGGCGGGCAGTGGATGTCATGACCAGGCTTTCGCTTGCCAATTTCCCGGAGATTTCGGCCCGGGCGGCGGTGCCCGCCTACCGGCGCGAGCAGCTCTCGCCGGGGATCGTTCACATTGGCGTCGGCAATTTTCACCGCGCCCATCTGGCCGTCTATCTCGATGACCTGTTCAGCCGCGGCGAGGGCCATGACTGGGCGATCATCGGCGCCGGCGTGATGCCGGGCGATGAGAAAATGCGCCAGGCGGTGGCCGGCCAGGACTACCTCACCACCGTGGTCGAGCAGGACAATGACGCGAGTGCGGCCCGCGTGACGGGCGCCATGGTGGATTTCGTTCCGCCGGCTGACCGCGCCGCCCTGCTGGCGCGGCTTGCCGACCCCACAACCCGCATCGTGTCGCTCACCGTCACCGAGGGCGGCTACATGATCGATCCGGCCACCCAGGCCTTCGACCCCCATCATCCCGCCATCCGCCGCGACGCGGAGAATCCGGAAAACCCCACCAGCGCCTTCGGCCTCATCCTGCGGGGCCTTTCGCTGCGCCGCGCCAGGGGAATTCCGCCGTACACGGTGATGTCCTGCGATAACGTTCCGCACAATGGCGCCGTCACCCGTAACGCGGTCGCCGGCCTCGCGCGGCTGTTTGACCCCGAACTCGCGCGATGGGTGGAGGCCAATGTCGCCTTCCCCAATGCCATGGTGGACCGGATCACGCCCGCCACCTCCGAGCGCGAGCGGCGCATCACGTCGGATGTCTTCGGCATCGAGGATGCCTGGCCGGTGTTCTGCGAGGAGTTCAAGCAATGGGTGATCGAGGACCGCTTCACCATGGGCCGCCCGGCGCTGGAGAAGGTGGGCGTGCAGTTCGAGCCCGATGTGACGCCTTATGAGAACATGAAGATCCGCATTCTCAACGGCGGCCACGCGATCATCGCCTATCCGGGAGGCCTGCTCGACATTCATTTCGTGCATGAGGCGATGGAACATCCGCTGATCCGCGCCTTCCTCGACAAGGTGGAACGCGAGGAAGTGATCCCGACGGTGGCGCCGGTGCCGGACACCGATCTCAACGCTTACTATG
>DAISVW010000514.1:0-1478 GCA_036826695.1 Aestuariivirga sp. | reverse complement strand
GAAAGCTTTGTTAACGCTCAGCCCGGCCACACTCAAAGAGGAGACATACATGGCTGACGACAAGATTCTGCCGATCCCGCTCTCGAAGCTCGCGGCCGAACTGGCCGAGAAGCACGAGATGTCGAAGAAGGCGGCAGGTGAGTTCCTGAGCGCATTCGTCGAGCTGCCCGTCAAGAACCTCAAGAAGGGCCACAAGGTGCGCGTCACCGGGCTTGGCATCTTCCAGGTGCGCAAGCGCCCCGCCCGCATGGGCCGCAACCCGGCCACCGGCGCGCAGATCAAGATCAAGGCGTCGAAGAAGCTTGCTTTCCGCGCCGCCAAGGAAGTCAAGGAAGCGATCTGAAGCGTATCGGCTTTTGACCGACTCGACACTTTCCCCTCCCCCTTGTGGGGAGGGAACCTCCTGTCCTTGACTACTGTCCGCTTCCGGCGCGGTTCTGCCAGCGGCCCTGATCGTCCTGCTGCCAGTAGCTCACTTCGTGTCCGGCGTTCCGGAACTCCATCCATTGCGAACGGGCGTTTTCAACCGCCTGCTGGTCGTTGCCATCGAACATGATCACGGCGCGGGTAAGGCCGCCGACGTTGCTGACCTTCGCACCGTCCACGAAGATCCGGACATTGGCATTGTTGGGATTATCGTCCTCGGCGGTAAGCCAGACCGGCTGCAGATCCGGGAACCCGTCGGCCCTGGTGCCGTGTGGCAGGAAACTTTCCTCGTCGAAGCTCCAGAGCTGCGCGGCGAGCGCCTCGACCCGCTCCTCTGAACCGGCCTGGACGACGACACGCCAGCCACGTTCGAGGCTAACGGCCAACAGTCTTGGCAGTACCGCCTCGAGCGGCTGGCGTTGAAGATGGTAAAAGAACACCGGTGGCATAAGCATATCTCAGCAAGTGTTGACCCGCCAGTCAACGACAGCCTGACGCAAAGTCAATCTCTATGGCAACTCTGCTATATTGCGCAGCGGCCGATTGTTGAACAGAGTTGTCTCTTGAGCGGATCGGTCAGTCAAGATCCGGAGGGCGGAGGGCAGACGTGAGCAGCCATCGACGCGACCAGTGCCTTGAAACGGATCCGGCAAGTCCCGCAAATCTCTACTGCATGGCCAGCCTGGTGGCCGACGAGGCGTCGCGCAGCGGCTTCCGGGAATTCGCCCATGCTCTTGATGCGGCGCTCGAAATCTTCCTGTCCGGCATGCCGCGCGATCAGCAGTTCACCGCGCTCCGCCTTGCCTATGAGGCGGCCCTGAAAGGCCATGACGCCGCACCGCCGCGGCCGCAGAACGTGGACTCACGGGAGTTGACCGCGGCCGGCCAGCGGGTGGTGTTGCTCTGTGAGGGGGATGTGTCGCTGTTCGCCACCAGCAGCTACGTGCTGCTGGCGCTGCGGCGCTTCCATCCCGATTGCCCCGTGCGGCTGATCCACGGCATCAGCGCCGTGGCGGCAGCGGCGGCGGAGGCATCCTGGCCACTGGCGCTGC
>DAISVW010000513.1:0-1500 GCA_036826695.1 Aestuariivirga sp. | reverse complement strand
GTTACCAGAATGGGATTCAGGAACATGATGGTGGTGGCCGTGGCGAGCGGCGTCGTCCGGATGCCGGCGTTGAACAGGGCTGTGGTGGACATCAGAAACAGCGAACGCAGGAATTGCCGGCGCGGGTGGCGGCTGACAGCCAGCTGAGGGAGCCGCGGGCCGCAGTCGATGAGCGCCACGATGGTGGCGAAGAAGAACCGCGCCCATGTCACCTGCACCAGCGAGAGATGTTCGAGCAGATGCTTCATGATCGCGTCGAGCGAGATGAAACAGAACATGGTGGCCAGCATCCACAGGATGCCGCGGGTTCGGTCTTCCAGGGGCTCCTGCATGATCAGACTGCGAGGCTCACTCCCGCCCGTGCACCCGCTGCCAAAAGCTCGGCATAAAGGCCGTCGGGCAGCGGAATTCCTTCCGCGGCGCGGATATTGCGGCGCTCCCATTCCGGGCCGCCGGCGGCATAGGTGCCGGGCTGCTGCCGGAAATTGTCGATATAGGCCTGAACCCGGCTTCCGAACTCCTCGATCGTCATGAACAGGGTAGGGTCGATGGCCATCACGAAGTGGCCGACCTTGGTGTCGCCCAGCGCCAGGCCATCCTGATCGGCGGAGAGCCGCATGCCGCTCAGCATGCCGCCCAGCACCTCCGCCAGTCCCGCGAGCGCCGCGCCCTTGTAGCCGAAGTCGGGTCCGCCGGCCGGGGCGAGCGCTGTCGCTTTGTGCGGGTCGGTGACGAAGGAACCCGTCGCGTCAACGGCCACGCCGGGCGGCAGTTCCAACCCTTCGGTGCGGTAGCGCAGCACCTTGTTCCAGGGAATGGAACTGGTCGCCATGTCGAGCAGGAACGGGTCACCGCCCGGATTGGGAGCGGCGAGCGACAGCGGGCTGGTGCCGTGGATCGGTTTCGATCCGCCATGCGGCACCACGAAGGCGCCGGAGTTCGCCGTCACCAGGCCGATGAAACCGGCATCGGCGGCGGCCAGCGTATAGGCCCCGGCGGCGCCGAAATGGGTGGAGTTGATGACGCTGGCCATGCCGATCCCGCAATCGCGGGCCAGCGCGCAAGCCTCGTCCATGGCGCGGTACATGGCGATGTGGCCGAGCCCGTCATCGGCATCGCCCAGCGCCGCCGCCCGCCGCTTGAGGGTGACCGTGACCTTTGGATTGCCCTTGGCCACGCCATTCCGCAGGCAATCCGCATACCAGGGCAGCAGCCGGATGCCGTGGCTGTCCACCCCGTGCAGCGAGGCGTGCAGCATGGCCCAGGTGGCGGCCTCGGCGGAAGGCTGATCCGCCCCCGCCGCTTGCAGCACGGCGTTGGAGAAACCGGCGAGCGTTTCTGGCGCGGCGTTGCGCGGCATCAGGCGATCTTGCCGCCAAGCTCATCCTCGATGTGGACGCGGATGATATCCTCGAAGCTGTTTTCGGCGGCGAAGCCCAGTTCACGGGCGCGCTTGGCCATGTCGAGGACCGAGGGCAGTTCGAGCGACGGGGTGGCCGG
>DAISVW010000512.1:0-1532 GCA_036826695.1 Aestuariivirga sp. | reverse complement strand
GCCGCCGGTGGCGGCGCTGCGCCAGTCGCGGGTGCCCAATGCCATCGCCACCGATCTCAACCCCTGCTCCTCGCCCGTGCATTCGCTGCTTGCCACCATGAACATGGCCTGCGTGCTGTTCGGGCTTACGCCGGAGGAAGCGCTGATGGGCGTCACCGCCAATGCGGCGCGGGCCCTGGGCCTTAACGACCGCGGCGTGATCGCGCCTGGCATGAAGGCCGACCTCGCGCTTTGGGACTCAATCCGCCCCGGCGACCTTGCCTATCCGCTGGGCCTCAATCCGTTGCGAGCCGTGATCCGCAACGGCGAACTGGTACGGGGAAGCCTGTCATGAGCGAGGCGCTGCCGCTCTACGCCAGAGTGAAGGACCATATTCTTGGCAAGATCCGCTCCGGCGACTGGGAGCCGGGACGCCGCGTGCCTTCGGAGAACGAACTCGTCGAAAGCTTCCGCATCAGCCGCATGACCGCCAACCGGGCGCTGCGCGAACTGATGGCGGAAGGATTTCTGTCGCGCGTTCCCGGCGTCGGCACCTTCGTGCGCGAAGCGCCCGCGCTCTCGAGTCTCGTCGAGCTGCGCAACATCGCCGAGGAGATCGCCCAGCGCGGCCACCGCTATGCGGCGCGGCTCATCGCGAGGGCCAGCGTCGATACCAACCCCACACTGGCGGAGGAATTCGAGGACAGGAGCCTGCCCCGGCTGCATCATGTGGTGATCGTGCATGAGGAGAACGGCGTTCCGGTGCAATTGGAGGACCGTTACGTGAATCCGCTGGTGGTACCGGATTTTCTGGATCAGGATTTCTCCGCCGCAACGCCCACCGCCGTGCTGCTGGCTGCAACGCCCGTCGATGAGCTCGAACATACGGTGGAGGCCTCACTGCCGACAGCCGAACAGCAGCGGCTTCTGGGCATCAGCGCGCTGGAGCCTTGCCTTGCGCTGCACCGCCGCTCATGGAGCCGCGGCCGCGTGGCCACCGTGGCGACGCTCACCTATCCCGCCAGCCGCTATGCGCTCTACAGCCGCCACCGCACCACAGCACGCGGCGCCATCTCGCAATAGGAGCCCGCCCATGACCACCCGCCGTGATAACAGCCGCGTCATCAAGGCGCCCACCGGCACAACGCTGAGCGCCAAGTCCTGGCTCACCGAAGCGCCGCTGCGGATGCTGATGAACAATCTCGACCCCGGCGTCGCGGAGCGCCCGGAGGAGCTCGTGGTCTATGGCGGCATCGGCCGCGCGGCGCGCAACTGGGAAGCCTTCGACAAGATCGTCGCCGGGCTGCGCGGGCTCGAGGCGGATGAGACGCTGCTGGTGCAATCGGGAAAGCCGGTCGGCATTTTCCGCACCCACAAGGATGCGCCCCGGGTGCTTATCGCCAACTCCAACCTGGTGCCGCACTGGGGCACCTGGGATCATTTCAACGAGCTCGATAAAAAGGGGCTGATGATGTACGGCCAGATGACGGCCGGCTCGTGGATCTACATCGGCACGCAGGGCATCCTGCAGGGCACCTACGAGACGTTCGCCG
>DAISVW010000511.1:0-1543 GCA_036826695.1 Aestuariivirga sp. | reverse complement strand
GCGGGCTGTTCCATCCGGGCGATTTCTGGTCTAGATGCTCGTGACCGGCACTGGACAGGAAAGATTTCGTGAGCGGGCCCACCCCCGATAGCCCACAGGCGCGACTGCAAATCGAATCGCGAGCCCAGCTGATCGAGGAGATCGCAGCGGGTTCGAAGCCCGAGGCCCAGTGGCGCATCGGCACCGAGCACGAGAAATTCCCCTTCCTCACCGCCACGCTGGCGCCGGTGCCCTATCATGGGGCGCGCTCGATCAAGGCCCTGCTCGACGGCCTCAAGGAGCGTTTCGGCTGGACCGGCGTCTATGAAGGCGAGAACATCATCGCGCTGTCCGACCCCAAGGGCCTTGGCAACGTTTCGCTGGAGCCCGGCGGCCAGTTCGAACTCTCCGGCGCGCCGCTGGCAACCGTGCATGACACCTGCGAGGAGGTGCATGAGCATCTGGCACAGGTGCGCGAGGTGGGCGACCGGCTGGGCATCGGATTCCTCGGACTCGGCGCCTCGCCGATCTGGAGCCTCGCCGAAACCCCCGTCATGCCCAAGGGCCGCTACGGCATCATGGCCCCCTATATGGACAAGACCGGCAAATATGGCCGTGACATGATGTTCCGCACCTGCACGGTGCAGGTGAACCTCGATTTCGCCTCCGAGGCCGACATGGTGAAGAAGCTCCGGGTGTCGCTGGCGCTGCAGCCCATCGCCACCGCGCTGTTCGCCAATTCGCCATTCCTCGACGGCAAACCAAACGGCTTTCTGTCCTATCGCTCGGAAGTCTGGCGGGACACCGACAACCAGCGCGCCGGCATGCTGCCCTTCGCCTTCGAGCCGGGCATGAGCTTCGAGCGCTATGTCGATTATGCGCTCGACGTGCCGATGTATTTCGTCATGCGCGACGGGAAATACATCAACACGGCGGGGGAAAGTTTCCGCGCCTTCCTCGAGGGCCGCCTGCCGCAGCTCATGGGCGAGAAGCCGGTGCTCAAGGACTGGGCCGATCACCTGACGACGATTTTTCCCGAGGTGCGCCTCAAGAAGTATCTCGAGATGCGCGGCGCGGACTCTGGCCCTTGGCGGAGGCTGTGTGCGCTGCCCGCCTTCTGGGTCGGGATTCTCTATCATCAGCCGTCGCTCGACGCCGCCTGGGAGCTGGTCCGCCACTGGACGGCGGAAGAACGCCAGGCGCTGCGCGACGGGGTGCCGAAGCTGGCGCTCGCCGCCACCATCCGTGGACGGACGGTCCGGGAGATTGCGGCCGACGCGCTGCTGCTGGCCCGCCAGGGGCTCGAGGCCCGCAACCGTCAGGGCTGCAAGGGCAAGACCGAGGCGGCCTTCCTCGATCCGCTCGACGAGACCGTGGCCACCGGCAAGACGGCGGCCGAAAACCTGCTGGCTCTGTATCACGGCAGCTGGCACGGCGATATCAGGCGGGTGTTCCGCGATTTCGCCTACTGAGCGGCTTTCGGCTCAATTCCAGAACCTGCCGAGACGCAGCAGGTTCATCACCCAACATGCCAGCGCGAGCCGGCATTCAGCTAGCCTGCATC
>DAISVW010000510.1:0-1550 GCA_036826695.1 Aestuariivirga sp. | reverse complement strand
CGAAAACTCAACTTTTTGGCAACACTTCGCTACATGATTTGGCATGCCGGAGTCACCTCCGGCGGGGCATCCGGAAGGGCAGCATTAGCTGTACGACGGGATTCTGAAAACGATTGAGCGACAGGCTCTCATGGAAGGCATCGGCCTCACCATCGGCGGTCTCGAGCCGGAGCAGGCTGCGGGAATAGAAGGGCGAATCCTCGAGCAGCGAGGTGATCCGGAAGGGCCGGCTGGCGCGCATGTGGCGGGCCATCCGCCAGAAGGTGGTGGGCATCTCCTGGCGGGGCGGCGCGGGATGCTCCCGCACGCGGCCGTCGGCGGCGATGTCCAGCCCGAAGCCTGCCGATTTTCCTCCTTTTAAAACAGTATCATAGATGATCGCCGCGCCATGCTTGGTGGCGGCGCGGGACCATACCCAGCTCTCGAAACTATCCTCCAGCGGCACCGCGCCCCAGTTCGAATCATGATAGCCCGCCCCGCTCCAGGAGAGACCGGGGTTCTCGAACTCAGCCCTGCCCCGCGCGACCGGGGCCACCGGCCGCCAGACATGCAGGCCATCGGGGTCCAGCGCCACCTCATGGCCGCAGATTGCGGAAGGCGTGAGCCGCACCCGGCCTTTCAGCCGGCTTGGAACAGTAACTGTTATCTCGTTTATATCGATGACTAAATCACCGTCCTCCCAGCGCATTGCGCTGGGTCCAATGAGGAACTGGTTTGCCGAACGGCTGATCGACCGGCGTCCGCGCTCGGTCATGCTCCAGCGGTGGCCGATGTCGCCATAGAGCGCCACATTGAGTGCGCAATGGTTTTCGGGATCAGCGGATCCCCGCCGCCGCGCCCAGGCATAATAGGGCGAGAACACGCTGCCCACGAAGCCGATGATGGTGAGGCCGTGGCGGCCATCATCGCTCAGGCCGTCGAGATACCACCAACGGTAGCCACCGGCTGCAACCTCCGCATCGAAGCCTTTGACATCATGAGGCTTTCCGCTGCCAGAAGGCCCGAGAGCGCGGCCATCGGGGCGCCCGGCCCCGGATGCACGCTGCCCCCCGCCAGATAGAGCCCCGGCACCGCCGTCCTGGCCGCCGGCCGCTGAAATGACGCCATCCATCCGTGCGATGCCCTCCCATACAGCGCCCCGCCGGTGGCCGGAAACAGGCGGCCAAACCGGGCGGGATCGGTCATGATGATATGTTGCTGATTCCAATCGAGAATTAACCCGCAATCGGCAAGCTTCCGGCGCATCGCGCGCTCGATTTCGGCGGGCGGTTGCGGCGCCAGATCGCCATTGGCCGGAGAATTGACCAGCAGCAGCAGGCGCTCCGGCCCGGACTGATGGCCGTCCCGGTCCTGGGCGCAGATATAGACTGTCGGTTCAATGGGATAGCCGGTGGCCAGTTCCTCAAACTCCCGCTCATAGTCGCGGGAGAAGAACACATTGTGCCGCGACAGGGAAAATCCTTTGGTTTCAATGGCTGCGGCCCAGGTGATGGCAGAGAGCGAGCGCTGTTTCGGGGCCCCCGGGCGGGCCGCGCCGACAACGTCCCCGC
>DAISVW010000509.1:0-1561 GCA_036826695.1 Aestuariivirga sp. | reverse complement strand
AAATGCAACCGGCACGTGAGATCCCATGCCCAGCTTGCGACAGATTTCTACTTCGCGTAGGGCCCAGGAGCCGAACGCACCGAGTGCACAGACTGTAATCAGCTGCCAGAGTCCGCCCTTAAGGAGCGGTGCAAGCCCAAGGCCATAGCTCAGATCGGGCGGGGCAATATTGATTTGCCAGAGATTCCATGTCGGCCCTTGAGAGGCGCCCCATAGGATCAACACAGTGCCGAGTGTCGCGAAGAAAATGGTCGTGAGGCCGAAAAATCCGCAGTAAAACGGTCCCACCCAGAAGTCAAATAGATCACCGCCGACAAGGGTGCCGCCGCGAACACGATACTTTCTCTCGAAACTGAGCATCGCCATTTAAATCTCTCCGTTCAAGGTGCAGGGAGTCCAATGGTCAACATTGGCACCCCCTGCTTTGCTCCATAACACTTACTTCGGCGAGGAGACGCTGGCAGGCTTTGCTGCCTTGATCTCTGCCTGGCTTTTGCCATCGAGCCAGTTGAAACGCTCGGTCGACAGCAGAATGAAATGAATCATTGCTGCAAGACCGAACAAAAAAACCGCCTGAGCTACGAGGGCTCGGAGCGGGTCGAACAAGCGCCATACTCTCCACATGGTTCCATCTCCTATAAGTTGATCAGGTGAGTTGTGACATCAGGGTATAGACCGCTGACTTCACATCACCAATTAACGTCTTGCCACCTTCCGCCCCCGGAAACCAGGAACGCCACTGCAAAAACAGCATCTGCGCGACGAGGGCGATCGCCAGAAAGACGATAAAACTGACAGCAAAGATGCTGTAGTAGGCCATTGAGTTGGTTTTCACCGACTAGTGTAGGACATCGTCTGTGATCTGATTCATAGCATTCCCTTAGATGTCAGTGGACGGATTAATGGAACCAGGGGCGCCATGCCCACACAAGCGCGTGAGCGATGACGGCGGTCGCCGTGAACGCGAGGGTGCCTTGGATATAAAACTTGTGAAACTCCTGGGCTTCCTCGTCGGTGAGTCCCGAAAGACTCGATTTGCCATTACTCATAGGATCTCTCCTGTAAGTTGGCCTTTCGGCCGTTACCACGAAAACCCCCCGTGGCCGGAGATGGCGCAACAAACTGTTGCGGCATTGGGTGAACGAAACGCAAGGTGCAGTCGCATGTCATGCAGCAGCACCCTGGTTCGTTGCGTGTCGGGCACGACGGACGTGTTCGGTCGTGATCGTGGATTCGCCCGCCTGCCGGGCAATCGCCTCGGCCTGATCGCGAAGCCGCTTGGCGGCAGAAATCTGAACCAGTACAGGCTCTGAGCGGACCAATTCCGCCAGCAAGAGCTGCGCCTCCGGAATCCACTGCAATGCCGGCGCGGGCGCCTCGGCCGCGCGGGCCAGCGTGGGATCGACCCGGTCCATTTCCGTGCCCAGCGGCAGGATGTGAAAAAGTGCGTCGAATAACGCGTTACAAAATTCTTGCAAGACATAGGTCGCACCCGCATAGCCCTTGAAGGGCGTGCCGGTATGGCGCCGGATGATGGCGCCGGGAAATGACGCTTGGATAT
>DAISVW010000508.1:0-1563 GCA_036826695.1 Aestuariivirga sp. | reverse complement strand
TGGTGGGCTTCTACTGCGAGTTGAATGTCTCTTCCCCCGGCCCGGTGATGCTGTACTTGGCGATATTGGCGATCTCGGTGACTCCGACGCCGTTGCGCGTGCCCAGCACCTCCGCCTTGACATGCGGGAAATCATTGGAGCGGCGGAACGAGACGATGTCCTTCGGCTCCACGCCCCTGGGGGCGCACCACAGCGGTGTCTCAAGACCCCAGCTGTCGCCCATCACGGCGCCCTGGGCGAGCATGATGTCATAGAGCGCGGGCGTCTGCTGCGGCCTGGCGGCGGGCAGCTCCTCGTTGGGAAAGCGGATCGAGAAGCGGCGGGAATAGTTCTCGCGCACCTTCTCGTTGGTGTAGCTGCGCGTCGCCCATTCCCCGAAGCGGGCGCAGTCCATGGCCCACACGTCGAAGCCGGGATCGCCATTCACCATCCATTGCGACAGCGCCAGGCCCACGCCGCCGCCCTGGCTGAAGCCGGCCATCACGCCGCAGGCGAGCCAGAAATTCCTCAGGCCCTGCACCGGCCCAACGATCGGGTTGCCGTCCGGCGTGAAGGTGAAAGGCCCGTTGATGACGCGCTTGATGCCCGCCGTGGCCAGCGCCGGAAAATGCTTGTAGCCGAGCTCCAGATTGGGCGCGATCCGGTCAAGGTCCGGCTGCAGCAGTTCGCGGCCGAAGGTCCAGGGCGTCTGGCGCGGGCTCCATGGCACGCAGGCCCGCTCATAGGTGCCGAGCACGAGGCCGGAGCGCTCCTGGCGCATGTAGATTTCCGACTTGAAGTCGATGATGTGCGGAAGCTCGTGGCCACGCACCTTGTTGTAGGCGACAACCTCCGGCATCTCGTCGGTGACCAGATACATGTGCTCCATGGCGAGCACCGGAAGCTCGAGGCCCACCATGCGGCCCACCTCGCGGGCCCACAGCCCGCCGCAGTTCACCACATGCTCGGCATGGATCGTGCCCTTGGCGGTGACCACGTCCCAGCTGCCGTCCCTGCGCGGCGTCAGCGCCTCGACCCGGGTGTCCTGGTAGATTTCGGCGCCGTTGATGCGCGCCGACTTGGCATAGGCGTGGGTGGTGCCCTCGGGGTCGAGGTTGCCGTCGGCGGCGTCAATCATGGCGCCCACGAAGTGCCTCTCTTCCAGCAGCGGGTGCATCTTCTTGGCCTCGGCCATGGAGATGATCTCGGTCTCGAGGCCGAGGTAGCGCGCCCGCGCATGGGCCATCTTCAGCCATTCCATGCGCTCCGGCGTGTCGGCGAGGATGAGCCCACCCGAGCGGTGCAGACCGCAGGCCTGGCCGGAAATCTTTTCCAGCTCGTTGTAGAGCGCGATCGTATAGCCCTGCAGTTTCGCGACATTGGGGGCGCCGTTGAGCGTGTGGAAGCCGCCGGCCGCATGCCATGTGGAGCCTGAGGTGAGAATGTCGCGCTCGACCAGCACCACATCCTTCCAGCCCGCCTTGGTGAGATGATAAAGCACCGAACAGCCGACGACACCGCCGCCGATCACCCCCACACGCGCCTGGGATTTCATGGCTTATCCTTGCAAATGGTAATACTTCC
>DAISVW010000507.1:0-1563 GCA_036826695.1 Aestuariivirga sp. | reverse complement strand
CCCCACACCTTCCTGGCTGACGCCGTTGAATTCCGGGGGGTTGGCGAGGCCCGCCGCCTCCGCCGCTTCGATATAGGGCTGGCACAGCGGGTGCGCCTGATCGCCGAGGTCCGAGATGAACACCGGCCCGCCGCGGCCGCGCAGGGAAGGATCGCCCGCCGCATAATCCTCCATCGCCTTATAGGCGGGCAGCACGTCGTCCCAGCCCCAGCCGGTGTTGCCCGCCGCTTTCCAGTCCTCATAGTCGTCGCGGTGGCCGCGGATATAGACCATGGCGTTGATCGAGGATGAGCCGCCCAGCAGCTTGCCGCGCGGGTAGAAATCGCGCTGGCCGTTGAGGCCGGGGTCGGGTTCGGCCTCATACATCCAGTTGACCCGGCGGTCATAGAAGGTCTTGCCGTAGCCCAGGGGCATCTGCACATAGAAGCGGCGGTCGCTGCCGCCCGCCTCCAGCAGCAGCACGCGTTTCGCGCCGCTCGCCGTCAGCTTGTCGGCGAGCACGCAGCCGGCCGAGCCCGCGCCCACGATGATGTAATCGAAAATTGCCGTCACTCGGATTTGCCAGGTGGTGAGATGGCGATGGCATTTGCCCCGCTTCGGGGGCTGAAACAAGTATTTCTGGCTCAAGCTGGGTGAGAAATTTTCATCGCCCGGCATGGCTGCCGCCTGCTAGAAGCTGAAGCCCTCGCCGGGAGGGCAAACACGTGAAAGTCAGGGACCTCAAAGTTTTCATCGTCGGCAATCCGCCGCCCTCCTGGGGCGGGCGCTATTTCACCTTCGTGAAGCTCACCACCGACAACGGCATCACCGGCATCGGCGAATGCTATGGCGCGAGCTTCGGGCCGAAGGCCATGACGGCGATGATCGAGGATTGCTTCGGCCGCTATGTCGAGGGCATGGACCCGTTTCATCTCGAGGCGATGTGGCGCAGGGCTTATGGCTCCGGCTATTCGCTGCGGCCGGACCCGTCGCTGATGGGGGTGCTCTCGGGGCTGGAAATCGCGCTGTGGGACATCAAGGGCAAGGCGGTTGGAAAGCCAGTCTATGAGCTGCTGGGTGGCAGGGTGCATGAGAAGCTGCGCTCTTACACCTACATCTACCCCAATCCGGCCAAGGGCCAGGATTCGTCGATTTTCTGGAACGCCGAACAATCAGCCGCCCAGGCCGCGCATTATGTGAGCCGCGGCTTCACCGGCATCAAGTTCGATCCGGCCGCACCCTATTCGGCTTTCGATCCGCGCCAGCCCTCGCTTGAATCGATGGAGCTCTGCGTCAAGTTCTGCAAGCTGATCCGCGAGGCGGTGGGCAACAAGGCCGATCTCCTGTTCGGCACGCATGGCCAGTTCACCACGGCGGGCGCCATCCGCTTCGCAAGGAAGATCGAGCCGTTCGACCCTCTGTGGTTCGAGGAGCCGGTGCCGCCCGAAAAGCCGGAGGAAATGGCACTCGTAGCGCGGGCCACCTCGATACCGGCGGCCACCGGCGAACGGCTGACCACCAAATATGAATTCGCCCGCGTGCTCGAATGCCGCGCCGCCTCGATCCTGCAGATGGCGCTGGGCC
>DAISVW010000506.1:0-1568 GCA_036826695.1 Aestuariivirga sp. | reverse complement strand
ATGCCCAGGACCTTGACCAGGCCGAGCCGCGTGTCCACCTCGACATGCGCCAGATGCGCGCCATAGCCATAGACCGCATAGGGAATGCCCTGGCCATCGGCATCGAGCGGCGCGGTGGGCGGATCGAAAGTTTCCTCCGTACACAGAACATAATCATGAGGCACCGGCGGCAAGGCGGCGATATCGCAGGCGCGCACAACCCCGCCGTCATCGACGCGGAGCTGGCTGCACGAGAGTTCCAGCCGCGCGCCCTCTCCGGCATTGGCAAGCCGCAACAGCTGGCGGCGGAGCGCAAGCCCAGCGCGCTCGGCGGCCTTGCCGGTGACGAAGGTCTGGCGCGAGGCGGAGGTCTTGCCGCAATCGGGCGTCAGATCGGTATCCGGAGAAACAAGATCGATCAGCGCCAGCGGCAGGCCAACCGCATCGGCGGCAATCTGCGCGATCATCGTGTCGGAGCCCTGGCCAATATCGTCCGCGCCCTGATGAAGCGAAAGGCTGCCATCTGGGTTGACGCCAAAACGAATGGTCGAGGGATTGGGCAGCGAAGTGTTGCCGCAGCCATAGAACATGCCGGCCACGCCAACCCCGCGCTTGATGCGGTCACTCCCGGCATTGAAAATCCCGGCGCCCCAGCGCAGCGCCTGCCAGCTTGGCCGCAGCGCCAGCAGGCACTCGCGGATGCCGACGCCATCGCCCATCACCTGGCCGGTGACGGTGGGTGTCGTATCCCCGAGCGCGTTGCGGATGCGGAATTCCAACGCGTCGACGCCGAGCTTTTCGGCCAGCATGTCGAGCATCTGTTCCTGGGCGATCACCGTCTGCGGCACGCCGAAGCCACGGAAGGCGCCGGCCGGCACGCAATGGGTGAGCACGGCGCGGCTGCGGGCACGATAGTTCCGCACCACATAGGGCCCGGACGCGTGGACCGGCACGCGATTGGCGACCGTCGGCCCCCAGGAGGCATAGGCGCCGGTGTTGAAATCGGCCTCGAAATCCATGGCGAGCAGATCGCCCTCGGCCGTCGCCGCCATGCGCGAGCGCATGATGGCGGGGTGGCGCTTGGTGGTCGACTGGATCGATTCAGGCCGCGAATAGACCATGGCCGCCGGCCAGCCGGTGAGCCAGGCGGCCAGTGCCACATAGGGCTGCACCGAGAGATCGAGCTTGGAACCGAAGCCACCGCCGCAGGCGGAAGGAATGATACGGATGCTCTCGGGCGGCAGGCCCATGATCGCCGCTGTATCGTCGCGGTCCATATAGGGCGATTGCGTCGAGGCGGTGATCTCGATGCGGTCGCCAGCCCGCCGCGCCCAGCCGGCCTCGGGCTCGATATAGGCGTGCTCGACAAAAGAGGTTTCGAACACGCCTTCCACCGTCACCGCCGCGGCGGCGAAGCCCTGCTCCACATCGCCGCGCGCCACATGGCCCTTGACCAGAACATTGCCGGGCCGGTTGGCGTGCAATTGCGGCGCATCGCTGTCGAGCGCCGCGGCTACGGTCAGCACATGCGGACGCTCCTCCCATGTGATCGGGAAGGCCGCGAGGTCCAGCGCTTCCACCGCCGCCCG
>DAISVW010000505.1:0-1591 GCA_036826695.1 Aestuariivirga sp. | reverse complement strand
CGACAAGCCCGAGACGCCGGGCCTGGTGCGGTCGGTCGAGGCCATCCAGGGTCGTGACGCCTTTCGCCGCGCCATCATGGCGGTGCCGCGGGCCCGCTCGCTCGTCGAGTGGAACCGCATCGAGCGGGAAAGCGCCTGAGTAGCCGCCCTCGCGCGAAGGGTTGAACCCGCCGCCCACCTGTTTCATAAGCGGTGTCCGAGACCGAGGGTCTTGCAAGAGGGCGGTGGGATCATGGATTTCTGGCAGCAGCATTTTTCCTTCATTCATTCGGCCGAGGGCTGGATCGCTCTGGTGACACTCGTCACCATCGAGATCGTGCTCGGCATCGACAATCTGATCTTCATCTCGATCCTCTCCAACAAGCTCCCCGAGAAGGACCGCGCCCGGGCGCGGCGGATCGGCATCAGCGCGGCGCTGATCATGCGACTCGCGCTGCTTGCGACCGGGTCATGGATCGCCCAGCTCACCGCCCCGGTGGTGAGCGTGGCGGGCAAGGACTTCTCATGGCGCGACATCATCCTGCTCGCCGGCGGCCTGTTCCTGGTATGGAAGGCGACGAAGGAAATCCATCATTCCGTCGATCCCGATGACGGCAAGGAAAACATCGTGGGCCGCACTGCGACGCTGACCGTGGGTGCCGCGATTTTCCAGATCCTGCTCCTGGACCTCGTTTTCTCGGTCGACTCGATCATCACCGCCGTGGGCATGACCGACCACATCGCGATCATGTATATCGCAGTGATTTCGGCAGTCGTGGTGATGCTGCTGGCGGCTGATCCGCTCGCGCGTTTCATCCATGCCAACCCGACCATCGTGATGCTGGCGCTGGCCTTCCTGATGATGATCGGCATGACGCTGATCGCCGAGGGCATGGGCTTCCATGTGCCGAAGGGCTATGTCTACGCCGCCATGGGCTTCTCGGCGCTGGTCGAGGGCCTCAACATGATGGCGAGGCGCGCGCGGCAGAAGGAGCGAGGTTGAAGCCGGGCACGACTTGTTCTAGATAGCGCGTTCTTTCATCCACGCATTGCGAGTGACGAGATACGATGGCCCGTCAGTTCATCTACCATATGCACGGCCTCACCAAGGCCTATGCCGGGGGCAAGAAGGTTCTGGAGAACATCCATCTCTCCTTCTATCCGGATGCCAAGATCGGTGTGCTGGGCCCCAACGGTTCCGGCAAATCCACGCTGTTGCGCATCATGGCGGGCATCGACAAGGAATGGAACGGCGAGGCCTGGCTCGCCGACGGCGCAACCGTCGGCTACCTGCCGCAGGAGCCGGAGCTTGACCCCGCGCTCGACGTGATGGGCAATGTCATGGAAGGCGTTGCCCACAAGAAGGCGATCCTCGACGAATACAATGCGCTGATGGCCGACTACAACGACGAGAACGCCGAAAAGGCCGGCAAGATTCAGGACGTGATCGACTCGCAGAACCTGTGGGACCTCGAAGCCCAGGTCGAGCAGGCGATGGCCGCGCTCCGCTGCCCCGCTGGCGAAGCCTCGATCGACAATCTCTCGGGCGGCGCGCAGCGCCGCGTGGCGCTGCCCCAGCTGTTGCTGCGCAAGCCGGCCCTCTTGCTGCTCG
>DAISVW010000504.1:0-1591 GCA_036826695.1 Aestuariivirga sp. | reverse complement strand
CGCAAGTGAGGGCGACAGAGGCTTTTCACAATGCACATGCTTTCCAGCCGCGATTGCGGCGAGCGCCATCTCCTTGTGAAAGACATTGGGCGTGGTGATCGACACGCCGTCAACGCGGGGATCGGAGACCAGTTCGCGCCAGTCACCGGTGGCGCGGGCAAAGCCATATAGATGCGCAGCTGTTGCGGCGAGGTCCGGCGCCACATCGGCAATCATCTCGAGCCGGGGCACGGGGATGTCCGGGAAAGCGGCCAGCGCGGCGCGGTAGGCGAAGGCATGCGCCTTGCCCATGAAACCGGTGCCGATCAGGCCTATTCCCAGTTCGCGCGTCACGCCACCACCTCATAGCCCGCCGCGGTCATCACCCGCATCAGCTCCTTGTGGCCGATCTCAGCCATCTTCAGCGGCGGGGCCTTTTTCGGGTCCTGCTCCGCCTCGACCACGAACCAGCCCTCATAGCCATAGGAGGCGAGCTTGCCGACAATGGCTTCGAAATCGAGCGAGCCGTCGCCCGGCACCGTGAAGGCGCCCTTGATCACCGCATCGAGGAAGCTTTCCTTCGTGCGGTCCAGCTCGTTGATGACGTCCATGCGCACGTCCTTGGTGTGCACGTGGCGGATGCGCTTGTGGTGCTTGTCGATCACGCGCAGGACATCACCGCCCGCGAAGGCCATGTGCCCGGCGTCGAACAGCAAGGAGATCGAGGAATTGGCCATGAACAGGTCCAGTTCCGGCTCGGTCTCAACCACTGCCGCCATGTGATGGTGATAGACCACCGGCATGCCCTGCGCCTCGATCCATCTGGCGAATTCGGACACCTTGCGGCCATAAGCTTCCATTTCCTTCGGGCTGAGCTTCGGCTTGGTGGCGAGCGGCTTCGCGCGGTCGCCCTGGATCGAGCGTCCGATTTCGCCATAGACGATGCAAGGCGCCTTCACCGCCTTGAACAGGTCGACCATCGGCTGGATGCGCTTCTGGTTCGCCTCAAGCGGGTCATCGACCAGCGTGCCGGAGAACCAGCCGCCGCACAGCGTGCCGCCGGCCTTATTCAGAACCGGAAGCATTTCCGCCGCGCTCGACGGAAAGCGGCGGCCCTGCTCCATGCCGGTGAAACCCGCCGAGCGCGATTGCCGCAGGCACTCTTCGAGCGAAACGTCGTCCGAGAGTTCGGTGAGATCGTCGTTCCACCAGGCGATGGGCGACATGCCCAGCTTTGCTTTCATGTTGCTAGACTCCGATGCGTTGCTTCTTGCGGATGGTGTCGTGATGGGCGCGCGCCTTCCTGACCTCCGGACGGTCCGAAACTTCCGGCACGCCGACGTCCCAGTCAGCATCGCCCGGCACCCAGGCATAGGCGTCGGTGACGATCGAGATCACCGTGGTGCGGTCGGTGGTCTTGGCCCAGGCCAGCGCCGCTTCGAGATCGGCGATGCTCTGGCAGTGCCGCGTGGCGGCCCCCATGGATTCGGCATGCTTGGCGAAATCGACCGCGAAGGGCTGCTTCACGCGGCTGTCCTTGATAAGGTTATTGAAGGATGGCGTGCCCTTGAAATTCTGCAGCCGGTTGATGACCGCGAAGCCGCCATTGTCG
>DAISVW010000503.1:0-1609 GCA_036826695.1 Aestuariivirga sp. | reverse complement strand
GCGTGCCCCTGAGCGTCAGCAGTGCCGGATGGTTGAGGATGCGGCGGATGATCTCCACGCCCTGGATTTCATCGCCGTGGATGGCGCCTGAGAGAAAGATGGCCGGACCCGCTGCCTCGCCATGGACCACGTGATCCGGCAGCGTCACATGTCTGTGGTTGGAGAGCGTGCTGTCCGGCAGGTCCACGGTGGCGCGCTGGCCGTGTGCGATGGCGGCGGCGCCGAGCCTGAAGGGGCTCATCCCTTGCCCCGCGTCCGGGTGCGGCCGGGCCTGGCATGGCGCTCGACGAAGCGGATGATGGCTTCGGCGACGTCGACGCCGGTCGCCGTCTCGATGCCTTCGAGGCCGGGCGAGGAATTCACTACCATCACCACCGGGCCATGATCGGAGCGCAGCATGTCAACGCCCGCCACATTGAGGCCCATGGAGCGGGCGGCCTTCAGTGCTGTGGATTTCTCAAGCGGCGTCAGCTCAACCGCGCGCGCCAGGCCGCCGCGGTGCAGATTGGCGCGGAAATCGCCTTTCTCGCCGCGGCGCTCGATGGCGGCGACCAGCGAGCGGCCAACCACGAAGGCGCGGATATCGCGGCCTTCCGCCTCCTTGATGAATTCCTGCACCAGAATGGCCACATCGGCGCCGTGAAAGGCCTCGATCACGGACTTCGCGGACTTATGCGTTTCGCTGCGCACCACGCCGATGCCCTGGGTGCCTACGAGAAGCTTGATCACCACCGGCGCGCCGCCGACGATGGCCAGGAGATCGTCGGTGCGTTTCGAATCCTGCGCGAAGGCGGTGACCGGCAGGCCGCTGCCATCTCGCGCCAGAAGTTGCAGCGAGCGCAGCTTGTCACGCGAGCGGCCGATGGCCACCGATTCATTCACCGGATAGACGCCCATCATCTCGAACTGTCGCAGCACCGCCATGCCATAGAAAGTGTGCTTGGCGCCGATGCGCGGGATCACCGCGTCAAAGCCCTCGAGCTTTTCGCCCAGATAGCGCAGCTCCGGCTTCTTGGAGGTGATGTTCATGTAGCATTTGAGATAGTCCACCGGCACGATCTGGTGGCCGCGCTTTTCGGCCGTGGCGATGAGGCGCTGGTGGGAATAGAGCTTCGGATTGCGGGTGAGGAGCGCGATTTTCATGATGGTTTGCGCTTGCGCGCCGAGAGGATGTTGGTTTTCGACGGGTTGACGAGAAAGCCATGGCCGATGCTGGCGCGGCCCAGCAGCATGGGAACGCCCATGTCGGTGCGGTCGGTGAGCGTCACCTCGACATGCAGAAGATGACGGCCGATCTTCACCTGGGTTTCGACCACGGCCCGGGTTTCGGCGTGGCCGCTCGAGCTTTTCACGCGGCGCAGGCCCTTGAGCGGCAGGCGGCAGTGATGGTTGCGCCCCTTGATGGGCAGGATGAAGCTGACATCACGGTCCTCCTGGCGGATCGCCGTGGCGTGCAGCGCCGCCGAGCGCGCGCCGGTGTCGATCTTGGCGGGAAAAGGCCCGACGCCGAGGGCGGGCAGGCTCACCCGCTCGCGCCAGCCGATCACCATGGGCGGCTTATCCTTGCTGGCTTTGGCGCGGACCGGAAGCATCGTTTCAGCATATCCCG
>DAISVW010000502.1:0-1612 GCA_036826695.1 Aestuariivirga sp. | reverse complement strand
CCTTCGTCACCACCGAAGTGGGCCAGCACCAGATGTGGGCGGCGCAGTTCTACCGCTTCGAGGAGCCGAACCGCTGGATGACCTCGGGCGGGCTCGGCACCATGGGCTATGGGCTTCCCGCCGCGGTGGGCGTGCAGCAGGCGCATCCCAAGTCGCTGGTGATCGACATCGCCGGCGATGCCTCGGTGCTGATGACCATGCAGGAGATGTCGACCGCCATTCAGTATGACCTGCCGGTCAAGATCTTCATCCTCAACAACCAGTACATGGGCATGGTGCGGCAGTGGCAGCAGCTGCTGCACGGCAACCGGCTGTCGCATTCCTACACGGAGGCGCTTCCCGATTTCGTGAAGCTGGCGGAGGCCTATGGCTGCGTGGGCATCAGGGCGACGAAGCCCGCCGAGCTCGACGGCGCCATCAAGGAGATGATCGACACGCCGCGCCCGGTGCTGTTCGACTGCCGGGTGGCCAATCTCGCCAACTGCTTCCCGATGATCCCGTCGGGCAAGGCGCATAACGAGATGCTGATGGGCGAGGACGTTCCCGACGAGGAAGTGGGCTCGGCGATCGACGCCAAGGGCAAGATGCTGGTGTGAGGAGAGACAGGATGAACGCGCAACTTCAGCCCTCGGGCTCCGCCTATTTCATCGAGACCACCAAGCCGCAGGTGGAAACCCATACCCTTGCGGTGATCGGCGACAACGAGCCGGGCGTGCTGGCCCGGGTGATCGGGCTGTTCGCGGGCCGCGGCTACAATATCGACTCCCTCACGGTGTCCGAGACCCAGCATGAGAAGCACGTCTCGCGCATCACCATCGTGACCAGCGGCACGCCCTCGGTGATCGAGCAGATCAAATCGCAGCTCGAACGCCTGGTGCCGGTGCATTCGGTGGCAGACCTGACGGTGCAGGGTAATTCCGTCACCCGCGAACTCGCCATGGTGAAGGTGGCGGGCACCGGCGAGAAGCGCGTCGAGGCGCTGCGCCTCGCGGACGCCTTCCGCGCCCGGGTGATCGACGCGGGAACGACGAGCTTCATCTTCGAGATCACCGGCAAGACCGACAAGGTGGAGCAGTTCATCGCCCTGATGGTGCCGCTGGGCCTCGTCGAAGTGGCGCGCACCGGTGTGGCCGGCATTACGCGCGGGCCGGAGGGGATGAAAGTTTAGGGCATCCTGCGTACTCATGTCAAAGCGGGACCCCAGCTTACGCTGGGGTGACGCGGCGCTATCATCCAGTTGGCCCCGGGGGCGCCCTTTCGCTCTCCCTCTACTCACACCGCTCCGGCAGGTAATCGGTCCGCACCAGGTTCTGGAACTTGGTGAGGCTGGCCTCGAACTGCAATTCCACGATGCCGGTGGGGCCGTGGCGCTGCTTGCCGATGATCACCTCGGCCACGCCGTTGAAACGGTTCATCTGCTCCTGCCAGTCGAAATGCTCCAGGGTGTTGGGGCGGGGCTCCTTGCGGGCGAGGTAATATTCCTCGCGGTAGACGAACAGCACGACGTCGGCGTCCTGCTCGATGGAGCCGGACTCGCGCAGGTCAGCGAGCTGTGGACGCTTGTCGTCGCGGCTTTCGACCTGGCGGGAGAGCTGCGAGAGCGCCAGGATCG
>DAISVW010000501.1:0-1614 GCA_036826695.1 Aestuariivirga sp. | reverse complement strand
AGGACCGCGGACTCTGACTCCGCTAGTCTAGGTTCGAATCCTAGTCCCCCAGCCAGTTGAATTTGCTAGATAAAATACGAAATCATGAATTTCAGTTTTCTTGAAATGTAAGCACTATGTAAGCAAATCGGAGGTGCAAAAAGGCCGGACGTTGCCCGCCGCCTGTGTGACTCTGTACAGGACCCAACCCACCGCCATGCCAGCCAGCGCCGCCGGTGGCGCTCAGCCACCGCATGACGTGCCAGCCCCTCCCGCCCTACTGCCAGCCGATGCCCGAACATGCCCCTAGGATCGGCCAGGATGGCCCCCTGGCGGCCTTTCCGGGCCGGGCGTGCAAAGGACATAGCCCGAGCACATGATGTCCGCCCATCATGGTGACAGCTGTCGGTTAATCCGCTGAGCGACCTCGTCCCGCTGGTTGACCCCGCGCCCTCTGGCGTAAAGGCATGTCGATCAAGAGGCCGCCGCGCGATCCACGCTACTGTTTTCTGGCTTGGAGTCGCAGATACAACCACAATCTCCATTTGTAAGACCGTGACCCAGACAGCCTTGGAGCTGCCCCCGGGATTCATGGCGGGAAATGGCGTGCGGTGGCCAGACTTGGCCAAGAGCGGCGCTGTCACGAAAACGTTATGCAAATCAGACTAAGCGGAAGACAGCCAACAAGGCTTGGACATGCTGACGCTTCCGATCACGCCCCGCCGCTACCGCGCCATCTTCATATCGGACATCCATCTCGGCACCAGGCGGGCCAAGACGGCCGCCCTTCTAGACTTCCTCAGGGCTACCGAATCGGACCAGCTCTATCTCGTCGGCGATTTCATCGACAACTGGTCGCTCCGCAAGGCGTGGTACTGGGATCAGCAGCACAACGACGTGATCCAGAAACTCCTGCGCAAGGCGCGGAAGGGCACCAAGCTCGTCTATATTCCGGGCAATCATGACGAGAACTTCCGCAACTTCCTGAACCTCCGCTTCGGCCGGGTCGCGGTCCTGGAAGAAACCGTCCATCTCAGCGCCAATGGCAAGCGTTACCTGGTGCTGCATGGCGACAAATTCGATGGCGTGGTGCGCTTCGCGCCTTGGCTCGCCAGGCTGGGCGACACCGCCTATGAATTCTCGATGCATCTCAACGCCGGCGTGAACCAGGTCCGGCGCTTCTTCCGGCTGCCTTACTGGTCGCTCTCCGCCCATCTCAAGTACCGCGTCAAGAAGGCGGTCGAGTTCATCTCCCATTTCGAGGATGCGGTGGTGCGCGAAGCCCGTGCCCGCAACTGTGAGGGCGTCATCTGCGGCCATATCCATACACCCGACGACCGCGACATCGGTGGCATTCATTATCTCAACGACGGCGACTGGGTGGAAAGCTGCACGGCGCTGGTCGAGCATGCCGATGGGCGGTTCGAGATCATCAATTGGAATGCCATCAACCCCGAATTCGTCCTGGAAGAAACTCATGCGCATTCTGATCGTGACGGATGCCTGGTCCCCGCAGGTTAACGGCGTCGTCCGGACGCTAAATGCCCTGATCAGGGAGTTGGCTGACAAGGGCCATGACGTGCGCACCATCAACCCGGCAGGGCGCCGGTCGTGGCCGATGCCGCTTTACCCGGA
>DAISVW010000500.1:0-1637 GCA_036826695.1 Aestuariivirga sp. | reverse complement strand
CAAGACGCCTGCCGCGAAACGCCGCAGCAAGCATGCCCCCCAGACGGAAATCGTCGCCGGCCAGCACCAGGCGCCGAAGCAGAGTGTCGGCTCGGCCGAGGCCATGATGGGCGCCATCGCCATGTATGAGGAGATCGTGTGGGGCGGCGGCTGGCCGGAACTTGACGAGGTCACCCTCAAGAAAGGCGCGCGCGGCGAGGCTGTACTGGCCCTGCGCCAGCGGCTGGTGGCTGAGAATTACCTGCCCTTCGACTCGCTCCAGAGCGAGAACGCCAGCCGCTATGACGAGGAAATGGCCGAGGCGGTGAAAGCCTTCCAGGTCAACCATGGCGTCATCCCGTCCGGCATCGTGGCGCAGAAGACGCTCGCCCAGCTCAACGTGCCAGCCGAAGTCAGGCTCGACAGCCTGCGGGAGAACCTTCCGCGCGTGAAGTTCTATGCCGCTGGCCTTGGTGACCTTTCGATTCTCGTCAACATCCCCGCCACCCTGCTCTAGACGGTCGAGTATGGCCGCGTCTATTCACTCCACAACATCTTGGTTGGCAAGCCCGAACGTCCCTCGCCGTCGCTGGCCAGCAAGGTGAGCGACATCAATTTCAATCCCTACTGGAAGATCCCCGCCTCGATCATCGCCCGCGACATCGTTCCGAAATATCTGGAGGATCGCAGCTATCTGGATGTCAATCACATCCGCGTCTTCGATGGCGTCGACGGACCCGAGATCGACCCCACGCTCATTGACTGGACGCTGACCGACCCCGAACGCTATTTCTTCCGCCAGGAGCCGGGTCCGCACAATTCACTGGGCTCGGTCAAGATCAACTTCCCCAACGACTACATGGTCTACATGCACGATACGCCTCACCGCGAGCTGTTCGGGCGCAACGTGCGTTTTGAAAGTTCCGGCTGCGTGCGCATCGAAGAGGTTCAGACCGTCGTGAGGTGGATCCTCGACCGCACCGCCTCGCCGCTCGACCCCTTGAGCTATGAGCGGCTGATCACCTCGACCGACCAGTTCGACCTGCCGGTCGATAACGGCCCGGACGTGCGCTGGATGTATCGCACCGCATGGGCCACCGAGGATGGCCGGGTGAATTTCCGGCCTGATGTCTATAATCTCGACGGCACGGGCTTCGTCATGGGCGAGCCGCACTCCAGCACCAACTGAAACACATCGCTTCTTGCGTCCGTCATGACAGTGCGAGACGGATGCTCAGCCTCAATCCGTCTTCCCCTGACCTTCTCCCGCCTCAGTGCAGGATCTGCTCCAGAAACGCCTTGGTGCGCGGCGATTTCGGCCGGGTGAAGAATTCCTCCGGCACATTCTCCTCGACGATCTGGCCCTGATCCATGAAGATCACCCTGTTCGCCACCTGGCGGGCGAAGGCCATCTCATGGGTCACGCACAGCATGGTCATGCCGCCCTCAGCCAGCTTGACCATCACGTCGAGCACCTCCTTGATCATCTCGGGGTCGAGGGCCGAGGTCGGCTCGTCGAACAGCATGATCTTGGGCTTCATGCACAGCGCGCGGGCGATCGCCACGCGCTGCTGCTGGCCGCCCGAGAGCTGGCTCGGATACTTCAGCGCCTGTTCCGTGATCTTCACCCGGGTCAGGTACTCCATGGCCAGTTCCTC
>DAISVW010000499.1:0-1649 GCA_036826695.1 Aestuariivirga sp. | reverse complement strand
CAAGCCGGACGAGGCCCGGGCCGCGGCGGGCCTCACCGATGGCGAGATCATGGAAACCGCCGAGAGCGAGCGCAAGCTCGCACGCCTGCGCGACGACCGCGAGCGTCTGGGCGGCGTCAATCTCCGCGCCGAGGAAGAAGCCACCGAAGTGGCGCGCCAGCTCGACGGGCTGGTGAAGGAGCGCGATGACCTGATCCAGGCCATCAACAAGCTGCGTGGCGGCATCGCCAGCCTCAACCGTGAGGGCCGCCAGCGCCTGCTCGACGCCTTCGGCACGGTGAACCAGAAATTCGGCGAGCTGTTCACCACGCTGTTCGGCGGCGGCAAGGCAGAGCTGCATCTGATCGAATCGGACGACCCGCTCGAAGCCGGACTCGAGATCATCGCCAATCCGCCGGGCAAGAAGCCGACCACGCTATCGCTCTTGTCCGGCGGCGAGCAGACGCTCACCGCCATGTCGCTCATTTTCGCGGTCTTCCTCACCAACCCGTCGCCGATCTGCGTGCTTGACGAAGTCGACGCACCGCTCGACGATCACAATGTCGAGCGCTTCTGCAACCTGCTCGACGCGATGCTGGAGCGCACGGAAACCCGCTTCATGATCATCACCCACCATGCGCTGACCATGGCGCGCATGCACCGCCTGTTCGGCGTCACCATGCTGGAGCGCGGCGTGTCGCAGCTGGTTTCGGTCGATCTTCAGGAGGCCGAAACCATGGCGCTCGCCAAATCGGCATGAGCCAGTCCATGAATGTCGTCTTCGACATCGGCAATGTGCTGATCGGCTGGGACCCGCGGGTGCTCTACCGCAAGATCTTCGCCAGCGAGGACGAGGTCGCGTGGTTCCTGGGCAATGTCTGTACCTCCGAATGGAACCTCGAACAGGACCGGGGGCGGAGTTTTGCCGAAGGTATCGCAGAGGCCGTAACACGCCATCCGCAACACGCGGACGCAATCGCGGCCTATGACCGGCGCTGGGCGGAAACCATCCTGGGCCCGATCGCCGGGACGGTGGCGATCCTCGAGGATCTGGAGGCGCAGGGAACGCCGCTCTATGCCATCACCAACTGGCACCAGGACAAGTTCCGTGAAACCCGCGGGCGGTTTTCCTTCCTCGACCGGTTCCGCGATATCGTGGTGTCAGGCGATGAGCGGGTGATCAAACCGGATCCCGCCATCTACCGGTTGCTGCTGGAGCGGAACGGGCTTGAGGCCTCCAACTGCCTGTTCATCGACGACAGCCCGAAGAATGTGGCCGGTGCCGAGGCGGTGGGCATGCGGGCCCATCATTTCACGTCGCCCGAGGCTTTGCGCGGCCATCTGACGGCTGCGGGCATTCTGCCGTAGCTGTGGCGCGGCGGCCAGGAACAAGATGCCATGGTCAAGCCACGGCATGATGAGTTTGTGGCGGCCGTGCCCGTGCGGCGCGCAAATCGCCGCATATCGGTCAAGCCCATCAAAACCTATTGATTTCAACAGTTTGACAGCAAAATCCATCGCTTGACAGGGATAGCCCCCACAACTATGTTGCGCGCGCTTTGGGAGGGGAGATTTCCAAGCTCCATCCGCCGTTTGCCTGTAGGGCTGTCTGATGTCGAAACCCCGTGACAGCCGGCCGCCAGACAAGTCTTCCCACCCCGAGCTGGGCG
>DAISVW010000498.1:0-1657 GCA_036826695.1 Aestuariivirga sp. | reverse complement strand
TTCGATGCTGACAGCCAGCCCCATCTCGGCAACCGGGGCTTCGAGATTGCGGGCGATGTCGACGGCCAGGGCCTTGAGCGGCGAGATGTAGAGCGTGTGAATGCCCTGGCCAGTTCCCCGCGCGGCGATTTCAACGAGGCTCGGCAGGAAGCCGGCCAGCGTCTTGCCGCCGCCGGTGGGTGAAATGAGAAGTACGCTTTCACGTGCCGCGGCGTGCTCGAGCACCGCCAGCTGGTGGGCGCGTGGCGCCCAGCCGCGGGAGGAAAACCAGGCGATAAACTCCGGCGGCAGGCTCATCGCGCCGGGCGCATGCGGAGCCAGCGTTACTGGCTGGCCCACATGATGCGGGCGATCCAGTCCACGTCCTTCATGTCCAGCACCTTGGTGGCGTGGTTGGGGTTGAAGGAGGCGAGTTCGAGCGCGCGGGCGCTCTGCCGCTGCATGACCTTGGCCATCACCTGGCCGTCGTTGAGCCGCACCCCCACGCGGTCGCCCTTGCGCAGCGTGGCGGCCGGAGAGACGATGATGATGTCGCCCTCGCGGTAGATGGGCATCATTGAGTCGCCGGTGATTTCCAGCGCATAGGCATTGGGGTCAGTGACGCCTGGCACGTCGATCTCGTCCCAGCCATTTCCGGCGGGGAAGCCCGAATCGTCGAAGAAGCCGCCCTTGCCGGCCTTGGCGAAACCCAGCAGCGGGATCTGGCGCAGCTTCGGCGGCTGGCCGCGGCGGCCGATCAGCAGGTCGGAGAATTCCTCCATGGAGGCGCCCGACGCCTGCAGCAGCCGCGAGATCGACTCCATGGTCGGCCAGCGCGGGCGGCCATCCGGGCCGTTGCGCTTCGACGGGTTGAAGGAGGTGGGGTCGAGCCCCGATTTCTTGGCAAGCCCCGAGGCCGAATAGCCGTAACGCTCGGCGATCGTGTCAATCGCGTTCCAGACCTGCTTGTGGGTGAGCATGCGCCGAATCTCCATATTGCCGGAAAAGTTCTTATTCCTAGGAACCTTTACCTTGATCCGGGCGGATTGTCCAGATGTTCCGGGCAGCCTATGGTTTGGACACATGCAGATTGTCTACAAGATTCTCTCCGAGCCGGAATGGCGGGTGGCTGTGGCGGCGGGGGTGTTCGCCGGCTCCGCCGCCGACCGGCGGGATGGGTTCATCCACTTGTCGACCGCCCGGCAACTGCCCGGCACGGCGGCGAAACACTTCGCCGGCCAGACGGACCTGTTGCTGATCGCCTTCAGAGAAGGCGATCTCGCCGGGCTGCGCTGGGAGCCTTCGCGCGGCGGCGACTTGTTTCCACACGTCTATGGCGAAATCCGCCCGCAACTCGCCGTCAGCGTTCAACAGCTTCCCTTCGCGAACGGCGTGCATCGTTTTCCCGAAGGCCTTTCATGAGATTGGCGGCTGCTGCGTTTCCGGCGCTGCGGCCGATGCTGCACGCGCTCGATGCCGAGACGGCGCACCGGCTGACCATCGGGGGGCTGGCGCTGCTGCCGGCTTCTTCGGTTCCGCACTCCGATCCGCGGCTGGCGGTCACGGCCTTCGGGCTCCACTTTCCAAACCCGCTCGGGCTGGCGGCGGGCATTGACAAGAACGCCGAGGTTCCGGATGCCATGCTGGGCCTCGGCCTCGGCTGCACCGAGATCGGCAC
>DAISVW010000497.1:0-1683 GCA_036826695.1 Aestuariivirga sp. | reverse complement strand
GTGGTGCCGCCCGACTTGATGGCGCCCGCGGCGCGGTCGCCGATCTTGAGGAAGCTCATCAGGCCGGACGACTTGCCGCCGCCCGACAGCTTCTCGTCCTCGCCGCGCAGATCAGAGAAATTGGAGCCGGTGCCGGAACCATATTTGAACAGGCGCGCCTCGCGCACCCAGAGATCCATGATGCCGCCGTCATTGACGAGATCGTCGGCCACCGACTGGATGAAGCAGGCGTGCGGCTGCGGATGTTCATAGGCCGATTTCGACTTTGTGAGGCGGCCGGTTTCGGTATCGACGTAGTAGTGGCCCTGGCCGGGGCCATCGATGCCATAGGCCCAGTGCAGGCCGGTGTTGAACCACTGCGGCGAATTGGGCGCGCATTTCTGGGTGGCGAGCATGTGGAAGAGCTCGTCATAGAAAGCCCGGGCATCCTCCTCGGTGTTGAAGTACTTGCCCTTCCAGCCCCAATAGGTCCATGTGCCGGCCAGCCGGTTGAAGACTTGCACCGACGAGCGTTCGCCCGTGAACCGCTGCTTCTCGGGAAGCGCCGCAAGCGCTTCCTCGTCCGGCACCGAGCGCCAGAGCCAGGAGGGGACCGTTTCTTCCTCGACGCGCTTCAGCACCGCCGGCACGCCCGCCTTGCGGAAATACTTCTGCGCCAGAATGTCGGTGGCCACCTGACTCCAGGAGGCGGGCACGTCGATGTTCTCGAGGCGGAACACCACCGAGCCATCGGGGTTCTTGATCTCGCTGGTGGCGCGGCGGAACTCGATGTCCGCGTGGGGTTCCTGTCCAGGCTTGGTGTAACGGCGTTCAATGCGCATGTTCAGTCCCTCTATTCATGTTCGTTGCCCCGTGCGCACCGCAATGCGCTACCGAGGTGCTTCGTCCACCCTGCTGCAAGACACACTCCCTTATCCCGCGAGCGAATGCCCCCGGGGACGCTGCCGGCTTTTGTTTTTGGGTGCTTGCGGCGCCGAAGGCCAGCCCTCGCGCCACGTCTTCCGTCCCCACAGCCTTGAAAACAGACTAGTACCGAACACCGATAAACGTCAACAGCTAGTGTGTTAATGGGTGGTTAACACCAGATGTTGTGGTGGCAATCCGGGCCCTGCTTCCCATTACCGAATATTCATCCGATTCTTCGCCTAAGCTCAAGAACTCTCGGCGCTTATGCCCGCTATCAACAGGAGCCGGGATGACCGGCTTGGCGATTGTCATGAAGCTGTCAAGAAAAAGAGTCCGAAGATTTTGTCCGGAGTGGACGGTTCATCACCGCTATCCACAGCCCCGGATTGTCTCTGATTGCTAGAATTCGGCCTGTTGACCCATGGGAACCCCGGGTTTGGGCTCCCGAATCGGCCCCAGCCGCCACAGCAGCAGCAGCGCCAGTGACGTCAGGGCGCCCATCAACAGCCAGGCTTCGTTGACGGCCATCGTCACCGCGGTTTCCTGGAGCGTGTCCATCACCCCGAGGAGACCCAGGGGGTCATCGGGGTCCGGGAGTTCTTCCGCCGAAATCTGCAGCAAGGTGGCGGCGGCGGCCGGATCCGCCGTCATCATTTACATCAGGCGGTCGGCATGCACGGCGGTCCGGGTGAGCAGCACGGGGTCGATGAGCGTGAAGACGGCGTCGCCGTCGGGGCCGCCGTTCTCGTTGAAGTCCCAGTGCGAACTGTAGCGGTC
>DAISVW010000496.1:0-1693 GCA_036826695.1 Aestuariivirga sp. | reverse complement strand
CGACGAGCTGATCGGCGCCGCGTTTCGTCATGTGCACCAGATAGCGAACCAGATCGCCTGCGATTTTCGCCGGGTTCACGAAATGCGTCATGCCGAAGCGCTCGCCCCAGGGCTTCTTGGACTCATTGATGTCGACGCCGATGATCATGTCGGCGCCCGCCAGCCTCAGCCCCTGGATGACATTGAGCCCGATGCCGCCAAGGCCGAAGACGATGGCGGTGGCCCCCGCCTCGACATTGGCCGTGTTGAGCACCGCCCCCACCCCGGTGGTGACGCCGCAGCCGATGTAGCAGATCTTGTCGAAAGGTGCCGCCGCATTCACCTTGGCGAGCGCGATCTCCGGCAGCACGGTATGGTTGGAGAAGGTGGAGCAGCCCATGTAGTGATGGACCTTGCGCCCGCGATAGGAAAACCGCGAGGTGCCGTCCGGCATGACACCCTGCCCCTGGGTGGCGCGGATCGCCGTGCACAGATTGGTCTTGCGCGACAGGCAGGACGGGCACTGGCGGCATTCCGGCGTGTAGAGCGGAATGACATGATCGCCGGGCTGGAGCGAGCTGACACCTGAGCCAACCTCCACCACGACCCCCGCGCCCTCATGACCGATGATCGCCGGGAACAGGCCCTCCGGATCAGCGCCCGACAGCGTGAACTCATCCGTATGGCAGACGCCCGTGGCCTTCACCTCGACCAGAACCTCGCCTGCCTTCGGACCTTCCAGATCGACATCGACGATATCGAGCGGCTTTCCGGCCTCGAAGGCAACGGCGGCGCGGGTTTTCATGGCGGTCTCCTTCTTGGCTCTCCAGCAACTATTTCACGTGCTCGCTGGCTTGTCACGGGCCCTGCATGCCAGACCTGGCACCAACGCGCGCCACATGCGGCGATCACAACAAGCTGGTGCCAGGCTTGCGCGAAGCCCGTTTGCTTCCAGCGCGCTGCGCGCTTCGATGGAAGATATTGATGACGTCTCAATTCATCCTGCGTGCTGGAGAGCACTGCGGGAACCGATTGGTAATTCTTATCGGCGACACTCGCGCGGCCTGACGTGATGCAGGAGCATCCGGACGCCAGGCGGCAGTCGCGCGATGCAGCGCGAGAAAATCCTCAAAGGCATGCGACATGGACACGCTGGGCAAGGTAAAGAATGCGTTTTGGCGGGCGATCATCGTGCTGGCGGTGTTCTCGGCGGCGATCAACATCCTGCTGCTGGCGCAGTCGGTCTATTCGATTCAGGTGTTTGACAGGGTCTTGCCGTCGCGGAGCATCGACACCCTGATCTATCTTTCCATGATCATGGCGGTTGCATTGCTGGCGACATCGCTCCTCGACGTGGCGCGCTCACTGGTCGCCAACCGGGCCGCGCAGCACTTCGAGGTCAGCCTGAGCGACATCGCGCTGCGCGCCGCCGTCCGCAAGGGGCCGGCGACGGCCTGTGGCATGCAGACGCTTCGTGACATCGCATCGCTCAGGGCCTTCATTTCCTCCCGCGCCCTGATCGCCATCCTCGACCTGCCCTTCGCCTTCCTGTTCATCGCCATGATGTATCTCGTGCACCCGCAGCTGTTCTGGCTCACGCGCGGTGGCGCGGCGGGGCTGACGCTGGGCGCGGGGCTGAGCCAGTGGGCTCTGTCCGGGTCCGCCCGCAGGCAGGGCGAGCTTGCGCACGCGGCAAGCACGAGAGCCGAGCACA
>DAISVW010000495.1:0-1694 GCA_036826695.1 Aestuariivirga sp. | reverse complement strand
CCTGGTGGCGGCGCTCAACATCATCTCCGGCCTCATCATGCTGGTGAAGGACAAGAGCCGCGACATCGCCATCCTGCGCACCATGGGCGCCACGCGCGGCGCCATCCAGCGGGTGTTCTTCCTCACCGGTGCGGCCATCGGCACCGCCGGAACCATTGCCGGCTTCATCACGGGGCTCCTCATCTGCCTCAACACCGAGCGCATCCGGCAGTTCATCTCCTGGGTATCGGGCGTCGATCCCTTCAACCCCGAGCTCTATTACCTGGCGCAGCTTCCGGCCAAGATGGATTCCTGGGAAACCCTGATGATCGTGCTGATGGCGCTGGGCCTGTCCTTTGCGGCAACGCTCTATCCGTCATGGCGCGCGGCCAGGCTCGATCCCGTCGAGGCGCTCCGCTACGAATGACTGAGATCACCCCAGCCCTGGAACTCCGCGCGGTCACCCGCCGCTATGCCGAGGGCAAGGGCCAGCTCGAAGTGTTCCGCGATCTCAACCTCACGGTGCAGCCGGGCGAGATCGTGGCGCTGGTCGGCCAGTCGGGGTCCGGCAAGTCCTCGCTTCTGCACATCGCAGGCCTTCTCGAGGCGCCGACGGCGGGCGAAGTGCTGATCGCCGGGCGCAACTGCTCCACGCTCGATGACAAGGCGCGCACCCGCATCCGCCGCATCGGCATCGGCTTTGTCTATCAGTTCCATCATTTGCTGCCGGAATTCTCTGCCCTCGAAAACGTGATGATGCCGCAGCTGATCGCCGGCCAGAGCCGCGCCGCCGCTGCGGACCGCGCGCGCGAGCTCCTGAGCCAGCTGGGGCTTGCTGCCAGGCTCGAACACCGGCCCGCCGAACTCTCGGGCGGCGAGCAGCAGCGCGTGGCCATCGCCCGGGCGCTGGCCATCCGGCCTCTCCTCCTGCTCGCCGATGAGCCGACCGGCAATCTCGATCCCGGCACCGCGGCGCGCGTGCATGAAGAGCTGATGCGGCTCATCGCGGACGAGGGGCTGGGCGCTTTGGTCGCCACGCACAATCTCGAACTGGCGGTCGGCATGAGCCGGATCGCCAGGCTGGAGCGCGGCCGCATCGTCGAAGGCGGGGGCTTGTGATGGCAGGTCAATCCTCAGCACCCCATCTCTTCGTGCATCTGCGCACCCACACGGCCTATTCGCTGTCGGAAGGCGCGTTACAGATCAAGGCGCTGGCCGCGCTCGCCAGGGACGCGGGCATGCCCGCGGTTGCCATCACCGACACTGGCAATCTGTTCGGGGCCCTCGAATTCTCCGCAGCCGAGGCCGAGAACGGCCTCCAGCCGATCATCGGCTGCCCGCTGAAGGTCGATCTGGCGGCGCCGCGCGAAGGACCGCAGAAACCGGCCACTGGATTGCGCCGCATGCCGGCGCTGGTGCTGCTCGCCAAGGACGAGCAGGGCTACGGCAATCTCATGAAACTGTCGAGCCGCGCCTATCTGGCCAGCCCCGACAATGCCGAGAACCACGTCACCTGGGATTTTCTCCGCACCCATGCCGATGGCCTGATCTGTCTGACCGGCGGGCCGGGAGGGCCCGTCAACGAGGCCCTGCTGGCAGGCCAGACATCGCTTGCCCAGGAACAGCTGGCGAAACTCAAGGGCCTGTTCGGCGCCCGGCTTTATATCGAACTGCAGCGCCACGGCACCCCCGCCGAGCGTGGCGCCGAGCCTGGC
>DAISVW010000494.1:0-1700 GCA_036826695.1 Aestuariivirga sp. | reverse complement strand
GGGCAAAGGAGAAGACCATAGGTCTCGAAGAAGGCCCGCATGCGGCGGAACATGGCGCCGCGCTGGGCCTCGGCGCGGGCGATCTCGCCGCCGGTGAGGGCGAGGCCGCGCTCGATGTTCCACACCACCTCGGGCTTGAGGAGATCGCGGTGCTGGTCGAGCAGCGGCTTCATATTGGCATAGGCGAGCGCGCGCAGCACCTGAGCGCAATCCCGGGTTTCCGATAAGTCCGGGTGCGCCTCCTCGACGATCACCCCTTCGGCTGCAAGCTTGCCGGCTGCAGCCAGCACGAGGGCGGCCACTTCGCGGTCGACAGGCGGCAGCCCCAGATCGCGCGATACGGCGACGCGCCGCGGCCGCCAGCCGCTCTGCGCCGCGGCGACATAGGAAGTTCCGTCCGAGGGCAGCGACAGCGGGTCTTCCGGCTCCTCGCCCACCATGGCGTCGAAAATCAGCGCCAGGTCGGTGACGTTGCGGGCCATCGGACCTTCGACGCCGAGCGTCGAATCGATCTTGGAGAACACCGTGGCCGCCACCCGCCCCGGAGACGGCCTGAGGCCGGTGACCCCGCAGAAGCTCGCCGGGTTGCGCAGCGAGCCGCCGAGGTCGGAGCCATGCCCCACCCAGGCCATGCCGGTGGCCAGCGCCACCGCCGCTCCACCAGACGAGCCCGATGCCGAACGACTGGTGTTCCACGGGTTGCGGGTGAGGCCGAAAACCTCGTTGAAGGTGTGCGCTCCAGCCCCGAATTCGGGCGTGTTCGACATGGCGTAGACGACGCCGCCCCGGCCCTCGAGATGGCGGACCAGAACATCGGACGTCTCCGCCACCCGGTCCCGGAAAATCGGCGAGCCCTGGGTGCAGCGCACGCCTGCCACATCGATCAGGTCCTTGATCGGGATGGGGAGGCCAGCCAGCGGCCCGCCTTCGGACCGTGGCCGCTCCATCAGTTTTCGGGCATGGGCACGGGCGCGGTCGAAGCACAGGGTTGGCAGCGCATTGACCGTAGCGTCGACCGCGGCGATCCGCCGCTCCAGCGCGTCGAGACAGTCGAGCGGGGTGATGGCGCCGCTGCGCAAACCGGCCACGATTTCCATGGCGGTCATCCGGATCAGATCAGTCATGCGGCAGCCTTTCCAAAGCATGGCATGAAATCCGTTTGCCGCCAGCCCGTCAACCGGCGTAAAAGCCAGCAGTCGCTTTTCCAGGGAGATGATCATGAACGCACCCGTCGCAGCCCCCGGCCTGAACAAGGAATGGGTGGAACGCCGCGCCAAGGCCGTCTCGCGCGGCATCAGCGCCGGCGCGCCGGTGATCGCGGCGCGCGCCGAAAACGCCGAAATCTGGGATGTCGAAGACAACCGCTACATCGATTTTGGCGGCGGCATCGCGGTGGTCAACACCGGCCACCGCCACCCGGCGGTCATGAAGCGGGTTTACGAGCAGCTGGAGGCCTTCACCCACACCTGCGCCATGGTCATGCCCTATGCGCCGTTCATCGAGGTCTGCGAGCGGCTCAATGCCGTGGCGCCGATCACCGGCCCCAAGAAATCAGCCCTCGTCACCACCGGCGCTGAAGCCGTTGAAAACGCAATTAAATTTGCCCGCGCCTATACCGGCCGCTCGGATGTGATCGCGTTTCCCGGCGGCTTCCACGGCCGCACCCTGCTGGGCATGTCGCTGACCGGCAAGGTGGTGCC
>DAISVW010000493.1:0-1701 GCA_036826695.1 Aestuariivirga sp. | reverse complement strand
ATCCCGAAGACCGGCGCTCATGGCAAGCCGGTGCTGTTCCTGCACCCCAAGGATTTCTGCGGCACGCTGGTCGAGCTCGAACAGGCATGAGCTGGGTCAGCGGTATTGCAATCTACTTTATCGTCTGGTGGGTGTGCCTGTTCATGGTGCTGCCTTTCGGCGTCAAGACTGCCACTGAAGCGGGCGAGACAGTGGAACCAGGCAATGAGCAGGGCGCCCCCGTGGCGCCGATGCTGTGGCGCAAGATCGCGGCCACCACACTCCTGGCCTGCGCGGTCTTCGCGCTGATCTGGGGCCAGGCCAGCTACAAGTGGATCGGCTTCGAGGACATTCCGTTCCTCAACCAGATGCCGGGGCACTGACCCGCCGTCAGATCAGAACCTGACGGTGACCTTGCCCAGATGCTCGAACTCCACCTCGATGTGATCGCCCAGTCCCGCTGAGAAGAATTCGGTGATCACCCCGGTGGTGATGATCTCGCCCTCGGCGAGCCCCAGCCCGTGGCCGTTCAGGTGGTTGGCGAGCCAGGTGAGCGCCAGATCGCCGCCGCCCAGCGCATTGGCCCCGGTGCCGCCTTGCATCTCGCGGCCGTTCCACCAGACCTGGCCCCTGAGGCTTGAATATTGCGCGCGGGTCAGCGGCTTCACCGCCTGGCCCAGCACAATGCCTTCGTTGAGGCCGCCATCGACAATGAACCACGTCACGGCATCGCCGAAGCCCCGGGGCGTGCGCGGGTTGACCACCTCGATCGCCACGGCCGCGTGGGCGACCGCCGCCATGACCTCGTCCACGCTGTAGGGCTTGCCGCGCGGCGGCAGGCTTCGCGCCATGGTGAAGCTCACTTCAGGCTCCACCACGCGCTTGTTCTCGGGCGTCGTCGGGAATTCATCGCCGGAGCGGTAGATGCGGTTGGTGAACATCGTGCCGGGGAATGGCTCGGTGGCGTTGAGCGCCTTCTGGGCGCGTTCCGAGGTGCAGCCGATCTTCCAGCCGGCCTGCGTCCAGCCCAGTTCGCGGGTGACACCGCATTGCAGCCGGAAAGCGCGGGAAAAATCCGGGGCAACATCCTCAGGAAGCCGGCTCAGCGGCGCTTGTGATTTGCGGGCGGCGGCGAAGGCGGCAATCACGCTGGCATCGCTCATCGGCGTTTCTCCGGCTCAGAACTGCTTGAACAGACCCTTGGGGTCATATTTCCAGACGCCGCCATTGTCGGTGAAATCGGCAAGGCACATGGGCACGATCTGGGCCGCCACCTCATCGGGGTGCGGCAGCGCCATCGCGTCCTCGCCCGGCATCGCCCTGGCGCGGAGCACCGTGCGGGTGGCGCCGGGGCTGAAGCAATTGACGCGCAAGGCGGTGGTTGCGATCTCGGCGGCATAGGTCTTGACCATGGCCTCGAGCGCCGCCTTGGAAATCGAGTAGGGCCCCCAATAGGCCCAGCAGCGATAGGCGAGCCCCGAGGTGACAAACACGGCGCGCCCGGCATCCGACTGACGCAGAAGCACATCGAGCGAGCGGATCAAGCGATAGTTGGCGGTGACATTGACGGCCATCACCTCGTCCCACATTTTCTGGTCGACATGCGCGAGCGGTGTGAGCTTGCCGAGGACACCGGCATTGCCGATCAGGATGTCGAGCTTCTTCCAGCGCTCGAAGATGGCGGCGCCGAGCCGGTCGAGCGCCTCGTAGTCGCGGATGTCG
>DAISVW010000492.1:0-1702 GCA_036826695.1 Aestuariivirga sp. | reverse complement strand
AGGATCCTCAACCTGCGCTGAATCTCGCGATCTTTCTGGGTCATCGACAACATCCTCCCAGCCCAATAGGGCTATGAAACAGGATGTCTCGCAAGATCGTGCATATCTACATGGCCGTAGATCTTCGCAACAATGGCATCGCTGCCCTCATCGGGGACCTCAATGCCAGCACCAGCAAGGAAGCCGCAGAATGAGCAGTCCCAACGACACCATTCGGATCGTGATCCCGCTCGCAATCCGCCGCCGCAACGGCCGCCCCAGGGTTCTGCCACCGGAAAACTCCATGGAGGCAGAGATACGCGGGCAGGACCCTCATATCCTGAAGGCCCTCGGACGGGCATGGGCGTGGCGGCGGAAACTGGAGAGCGGTGAGATGGCGACGATCGGAGACATCGCCAAGGTGGAAAATGTGACCGATCGCTTCGTCAGCCGCACTATGCGGCTGGCTTACCTTTCTCCGGAGACGCTGGAACGGCTCGTGGTTGGGAGGGAGCCACCAGCGGTGTCGTGGAATGACCTGATCCGTGCCAGCTACTTGCCCTGGGCCGAACAGCCGGAGCGCATGCTCGACCTTACACATCTGGTGGCTGAACGAAGGGCAAATCTTTCTGCAAGAGCGGTCCCGCTTCAATTCTTCACTCTCGTCCAGAAGCCGGGCAGCTTTCTGTGCGACAAGACAAGTTCGAGCCAAACAAGGAACAGCCGCTGAATCGCGGCCACCAACGAGTGGTTCAACGACGGCGTGCGTCAGCAGCAGCTTAAGGCGCCGTATTTCAAGACCACGCGGAGATCTTCCTCGGACACCATCTCGCTCAGGATTTCAGTGTTGTCGCGTCAGTGCGGCAAGTGCCGCGCCTGCGACTCCGCCTTCATGACCAAGTCCCGCTCTTTCGATGCGCGGGCAACGGCTGATCCCGCTCCAGATATTCTCCGTGATCCTCGCCCGCAGCAGATCATGATAGGGACCTGGCAGGCTGCCGATGCCGCCGCCAAGGATTATCAGTTCCGGATCGACGCAGTTTGCCAGTTGTCCGACCGCGGCGCCGAGCAAGCCGGCGGCTTCGGACAAGATGGCAAGCGCCCGGGCATTGCCTACCTGGGCAGCGGCAAAGATCGGCCTGGCATTGCCATCGGCATTGCCAAACTGCCGCGCGAGGCCTGCGCCCGACGCGATGTCTTCGAGCACAGCGGTTCCGCCATTCAGCCGGGCGGCCGAGGCAAGAACAAGAGCGGCACCATGCGCACCGGCATAAGGAACGCCGCCGATCACCAGGGCTGACGCAATTCCAGTACCGATGGAAACGTAGAGCACATGGTCTGCTCCCTTCGCCCTTCCCCAGCGCACCTCGGCCAGAGCGGCGGCTCGAACATCAGAGACCAGCCACAGTCCTGCGCCGCCAATCATGCTGCCGGAGGCCTCGTCTCGCCAGTCTATCAGGCTCCCACTTCGCAGTACGCCCCTGTTGTCGACTATCTCGCATACTCCGAGACCCGCGGCGGAGACTTCGAGTCCGTCCGCATGGGCCTGCGCCGCAAGATCTTCAGCCATGGCCAGCGTACGTTCAAGAACCCGCGCTCCACCTCGCGACGGCATTGTCGGTTCCTCGGTGCGATAGAGAATGCGGCCACTTTCGAGTTCAACGCGCCCACCGGCGATCTTGGTGCCGCCGACATCACTGCCGATAGCGTGACGCGCCGCCAT
>DAISVW010000491.1:0-1703 GCA_036826695.1 Aestuariivirga sp. | reverse complement strand
ATAGAATTGGTGCGTAAGTCGCCCGTGAGGTGTAGGAGATTCGGAAAAGCAATGATGCTGTGCAAGGTGGGGTTGCGCTTCTAGGTCACAGTGGGTGCGGGGTATGGGTTCGGACAACCGGGAAGAGACGGGTCGCGGCGAGATCAGGGCCGGCGTGATCGGTGCAGGCGCCTTCGGCCGCCTGCACGCCAGCAAATATGCGGCGCTGCAGGGCGTGAAGCTGGTTGGCATCGCTGATGTGTCCGAGGTGCGGGCGCAGACGCTTGCCAATGATTTCGGGGTCACGGCCTTTGCCGGGTGGCGGGCGATGCTGCCGCATGTGGATATCGTGACGATTGCTGCGCCTGCGAAATTCCACGGCGAGATCGGTGTTGGCTGCCTCAACCAGGGCAAGCACGTTTTCATCGAAAAGCCCCTGGCCGCCAACATGCGCGAGGCCGACGCGCTGGTGCGCGTGGCCGAGGCGCGTGGCGCCGTGCTGCATACAGGGCACCAGGAACGCTTCGTCATGCGCTACCTGGGTCTGTTTGACGGCAATGTAACGCCCACGCGGATCGAAACGCATCGTGCCGCGCCGTTCAATCCGCGCAATACGGATGTCAGCGTCGTGCTTGACCTGATGATCCACGACATCGACCTGTGCCACCTGCTGAACCCGGCTGACATCGCGACGATCTCGGCGAGCGAGCGGTCGCAGCCCTCGCGGTCGGATGAGGTGGCGGCCCGGCTCACGCTGGTGGATGGCATGGAGATCTGCCTGTTCGCCAGCCGCATGGCCGAGGCGCGCAAGCGCTTCATGCGCGTGACCTATCCGGATGGCGAGATCCACATCGATTTCCTCACCCGTGCGATCACGAACACGACACCGCGCAAGCTCAAGTCGCTCGACAGCAAGGGCGAGGCCGTGGATGGCATCCCGTGCCCGTCGGTCGATCCGCTGGGCCACGGTGTTGCGCAGTTCGTCCGTTCGGTGCGCGAGAACCTGTCGGCTGCCATTCCGCCGCGCGAGGCACGCCGCGCGCTGGATACGGCGCTCAAGATCCTCGACGCCGCCAAGACGCCCCAAAGCCAGAAGAGGCTCGTCAATGCCTGACCAGAAGACGCTTGATGCCCGCACCGCTGGCGCGGATGCGGGACCGATCCGCTTCTTTGACCTTGAGACGCCGAAGAAGATGCTGCGTGCGGACATCGAGACGCGCTGGCAGAAGATCCTCGACCATGGCGCGTTCATTGGTGGTCCGGAGGTGGGCGAACTCGAGGCGCAGCTCGCCGGTTGGGCGGGCGCGAAACATGCGCTGGCCGTGGCCAGCGGCACCGACGCACTGGTGATTGCGCTGATGGGCGAAGAGGTGAGGGCGAACGACGCGAACTTCATTCCGGGCTTCACCTACAATGCCACTGCCAATGCCGTGCTCGTTGCCGGCGCGACGCCCATATTCGTGGATGTCGCAGCAGCCACCTGCAACATGGATCCTGCGCATCTCGAGGCACAGGTCGAAGCGGTTGTGCGTGAGGGCAAGCTAAGGCCGCGCATGGTGATCGCCGTCGATCTCTATGGCTTGCCCGCCGACTATCCAGCCATTCACAAGATTGCCCGCAAGCATGGAATGCTGGTGCTGGCAGATGCCGCCCAGAGCTTCGGCGGCGGCCAGAACGGGGTACGCATCGGTGCGCTGACCGACATGACGGCGACGAGCTTCTAT
>DAISVW010000490.1:0-1708 GCA_036826695.1 Aestuariivirga sp. | reverse complement strand
GCGTGGCCGGGGCAGTCGACATGCGCATAATGCCGCTTCTGCGTCTGATACTCGACATGCGCGGTGTTGATGGTGATGCCGCGGGCCCGCTCTTCCGGCGCCTTGTCGATCTGGTCATAGGCCGTGAACGTCGCCCCACCCGACTCGGCGAGAACCTTGGTGATCGCCGCCGTCAGCGACGTCTTGCCGTGGTCCACGTGACCGATCGTCCCGATGTTGCAATGCGGCTTGTCGCGGTTGAATTTCTCTTTGGCCATCGGATGTCTCCGTTCTCAGCTTGAATTAGGCGTATTTCTTCTGGATTTCCTGAGCGACGTTGCTCGGAACCTGCTCATAGTGGTCGAACTGCATGGTGTAGCTCGCGCGGCCCTGGCTCATCGAACGCAGCGTGTTGATGTAGCCGAACATGTTGGCGAGCGGCACCATGGCGTTGACGATCTGGGCGTTGCCGCGAGAGGTGGTGCCCATGATCTGGCCGCGCCGCGAGTTGAGATCGCCGATGACGCCGCCGAGATATTCCTCGGGGCTGGTCACCTCAACCTTCATTACCGGCTCGAGCAGAACCGGAGAGGCCTTCTGCAGCGCCTCGCGCAATGCCGCGCGGGAGGCGATTTCGAAGGCGATCGCGGAAGAGTCCACCTCATGGTAAGCTCCGTCGACCAGCGCCACCTTCACGTCGACGACCGGGAAGCCGATCAGCGAACCCGACGACATGACGGAGTTGAGGCCCTTTTCGACGCCGGGAATGAATTCCTTCGGCACCGCGCAGCCGACGATCTTGGACTCGAACTCGTAGCCCGCGCCCTTCTCATTCGGCTCGACCTCGAAAATCACGCGGGCGAACTGGCCGGTGCCACCGGTCTGCTTCTTGTGCGTGTAGTCGATGCGGGTGGGCTTGGTGATGGTCTCGCGATAGGCGACCTGCGGCGCGCCGACCTGGACCTCCACCTTGTGGGTGCGCTTCAGGATGTCGACCTTGATGTCGAGATGAAGCTCGCCCATGCCCTTGATGATGGTCTCGCCCGACTCCTGGTCGGTGGAGACGCGGAAGGACGGATCCTCGGCGGCCAGCTTGTAGAGCGCCACCGCCATCTTTTCCTGGTCGCCCTTGGTCTTGGGCTCAACCTTCATTTCGATGACCGGATCGGGGAATTCCATCTTCTCGAGGATCACCGGCTTGGCGGGATCGCAGAGCGTGTCGCCGGTGCGGGTGTCCTTCAGGCCGACCAGCGCCACGATGTCGCCAGCATAGGCTTCCGAGATTTCCTCGCGGTTGTTGGCGTGCATCAAAACCATGCGGCCCACGCGCTCGTTCTTCTCGCGGGTGGAGTTGAGCAGGCTCACGCCCTTGCTCAGCACGCCGGAATAGATGCGGCAGAAGGTCAGAATGCCGTACTGGTCGTCCATCAGCTTGAAGGCGAGGAGCGACAGCGGCTCCGCGTCGGAGGACTTGCGCACCGTCTCTTCGCCGGTCCTGGGATCGACACCCTTGATCGGCGGGCGGTCGAGCGGCGAGGGAAGATAATCGACGACCGCGTCGAGCAAGGGCTGCACGCCCTTGTTCTTGAACGCCGAGCCGCACAGCACGGGGAAGAAGTGACCCTCGATCACCGCCTTGCGCAGCAGCCTCTTGATGGTCGGGATATCGAGTTCCTTGCCGTTGAGATAGTCTTCCATGGCCTGGTCATCGCGTTCGGCGCAGGCCTCG
>DAISVW010000489.1:0-1726 GCA_036826695.1 Aestuariivirga sp. | reverse complement strand
CCTTGGCCGGAGGCGCGGCGCCAGCGGCCCCTCCCTCGATCATGCCGAGGAGCGCGCCGACATTGACGGTGGCACCCGCCGCCGCCTCGATGGCCGCTAGCTTGCCGGACGCCGGGGCCGGCACCTCGACAGTGACCTTGTCCGTCTCAAGCTCCACCAGGGGCTCGTCCGCCTTCACCGCATCGCCCGCCTTGCGGAACCACTTTGAAATGGTCGCCTCGGTCACCGATTCGCCGAGTGCTGGAACCCGGATTTCCTTTGTCATCTTGATCTGTTCCTCAAGCCTTGGCGTCGCTGAGCGCTTCGTCAAGGAACGCCTTGAGCTCCTTGACGTGGCGGCTCATCAAGCCTGTTGCGGTGGATGCGGAGGCCGCGCGGCCCACATAGCGCGGCCGCGTGTTCTTCGCCTTGATGAATTCGAGCACGCGCTCGATGTTGGGCTGCACGAAGCTCCAGGCGCCCATGTTGTAGGGCTCTTCCTGGCACCAGATGAATTCCGCCTGGCGGAAGCGCGACAGGATGTTGATCAGCGCCTTGTGCGGCCACGGATACAGCTGCTCGCCGCGCAACAGATAGATATCGGCGAGCCCGCGCTTCTCGCGCTCCTCGTAGAGATCGTAATAGACCTTGCCGCTGCACAGGATGACGCGGCGGATCTCGCCATCGGGCCTCAGCTTGATGGCCTCGCCCGGCAGCATCTCCGCGTCATCCCACAACAGACGGTGGAAGGTGGTGCCTTCGCCCATCATGGCCAGCGTCGAGGTGGCGCGCTTATGGCGCAACAGCGACTTCGGCGTCATGATCACCAGGGGCTTGCGGATGTCGCGCTTCAGCTGCCGGCGCAGGATGTGGAAATAGTTGGCGGGCGTGGTGCAGTTCGCCACCTGCATGTTGTCCTCGGCGCAGAGCTGCAGATAGCGCTCGAGGCGGGCCGAGGAATGCTCCGGCCCCTGGCCTTCATAGCCATGCGGCAGCAGCACGGTGAGGCCCGACATGCGCAGCCATTTGCTCTCGCCAGAGGAAATGAACTGGTCGAACACGACCTGCGCGCCATTGGCGAAATCGCCGAACTGAGCCTCCCAGATGGTGAGCGCGTTGGGCGCGGCCAGCGAATAACCATATTCGAAGCCCAGCACCGCCTCTTCCGAGAGCATGGAGTTGATCGCCTCGAGCTTGACCTGCTGGTCCTTCACCAGATGGTTCACCGGCGTGTAGCGCTTCTCGGTTTCCTGGTCGATCAGCACCGCGTGGCGCTGCGAGAAGGTGCCGCGCTGCACGTCCTGGCCCGCCAGCCGGACCGGGAAGCCCTCGAGCAGCAGCGTGCCGACCGCGAGTTGCTCCGCCATCGCCCAGTCGATACCCGCGCCGTCCTCGATCATCTTGCGGCGGGCATCGAGCACCCGCTGCATGGTGCGGTGGACCTTGAAGGTCTTCGGCACCTTGGTGAGCTTGAGGCCAATTTCCTTCAGCTTGTCCACGGCAACGCCGGTGTCGCCCTTGCGCGGCTCCTCGTGGTCCTTCGCGGCCTTTAGGCCGGCCCAGCGCCCGTCGAGCCAGTCTGCCTTGTTGGCCTTGTAGGTCTCGGCCACCGTGAAGTTCTCATCCAGTGTCTTGCGGTAGAGGCCCTTCATGGCGTCGAACCCGGCCTCGTCGATCACCCCCTCGGCGATGAGCCGCTTGCCGTAAATCTAGACCACGGTCGGGTGGCCGGCGATGCGCTTGTACA
>DAISVW010000488.1:0-1748 GCA_036826695.1 Aestuariivirga sp. | reverse complement strand
ACGCCGCGGCAGCCACCGACAGATCGAAGGAGAGTTGGTCGAGACCCGCCTTCTTGAGATAGTCCTTGGCCTTGGCGGGGTTGTAGCTGTGGCGCGGCTGCGGATCGACGGCGAATTTCACCGTGGGCGCGATCGGATTGGCGTTGCCCACCGGGCCATGGCCGAGGAACACCTTTTCGAGCACATCGTCACGGTTGATCGAGTGCTTGATGGCGAGGCGCACATTGACGTCGTCGAACGGCTTGGCGGTGACGTTCATCACATAGATGTAATGGCCGTAACCGGTGATCTCCGAGACGTTGACGGCCGGATTGGACTTCAGCATGTCGAGGGTCTTGAGGTCGCAGCGGTCCATATAGTGGATTTCGCCCGAGAGCAGCGCATTGGTGCGCGCTGCCACGTCCTTGATCGAATAGAATTCGACCCGGTCGAACCACCCCTTGCCGGGCTTGTAGTAGTTCTCGTTCTTGGTGAAGCTGGCCTTCACGCCGGGCTCGAACTTCTCCAGCTTGTAGGCGCCGGTGCGGTTGCCGGATTCCCAGTCGACCGAGCCGTCGTCCTTCTTCGGCATGATCGGCATGTGATAATCGGACACCGTGTAGGGGAAGTCGGCATTACCGCCGGTAAGCTCGAAGATCACCGTGTCCGGCCCATCGGACTTCAGCGTCACGATTTCCTTGAGCAGGGACTTGGCGGCGGACTTCGAATCCTCGCCGCGGTGATGCTGAAGCGAGGCCACCACGTCATCGGCGGTTACCGTGCGCCCGTCATGGAAGGTGATGCCCTTCCTGACCTTGAACACCCATTTCTTGGCGCCGTCCGAGGGCTCGAAGCTCTCGGCCACATCGCCCACCACATTGCCGTCGGCGTCGATCTCGGTGAGGCTGTTGGCCAGCGTGCCCCACAACGCCGTGCCGGTGAACTGGTCCGGGTAGGTGCCGGGATCCATCGAGTCGGTGGTGGCGCCATGGCCGACGCCGATCTTGAAGGTGCCGCCCTTCTTGGGCTCGTCGGCATAGGCCTTGGCGAACATGCCGTTGGCGGCCGCGAGGCTCACGCCGGAGGCCAGCGCCAGCTGGGTGAATTCGCGCCGCGTGATGCGGCCGCGCACAGCTTCCTTCAACGCTGCCTGCAGCTTCACCTGAGTATCTTTCATCGTCATTTCTCCCTGATGCCGGCGGCGCCGGTCATGATTTGTATGCGGCCAGCCAGCGGAAACCCGCCGTCTCCCCGTCGCGCGTACCTCAAAGTTTTATTCGTGGCACGGGTGGGAGAACCGCCAGCCGCATGAAGGTTCCCACGGGGAAAGGGCCCCGTCAATGCTTGACGGGGCCCCAAGGCACAAAATTTCCTAATGGATTAGCGCGATCACGCCATCCACCAGCGTTCCACCATGTAGCCGCCGTCGCTGTCCTGGTCGGAGTTGAGTTCGCCATGGCCGATGGCCGTGCTCATCGCGCCGACGAAGTTGTAGAACATCAGCACGATCTGACCGCCGTCATCATGCAGAAGCTGCTGCATCTCGGCGTACATGGCCTGACGCTTGGCCTCGTCGGTTTCGCCGCGCGCCGCCACCAGCAGCTCGTTGAAGCGCGGATTCTTCCAGCGGGTGTCGTTCCACGCCGCATCGGCGGCCAGCGCGGTGGTGAACATCATGTCGATGGTCGGACGCGAACCCCAGTAGCACATCGACCACGGCTTCTTCAGCCACACATTGTCCCAGTAGCCGTCATCCGGCTCCTTGATGA
>DAISVW010000487.1:0-1763 GCA_036826695.1 Aestuariivirga sp. | reverse complement strand
AGAAGGCGAAACGCGGCGTCGTCCAGCGCCAGGAGCCGCTGGAGGGGCGGCGCCGTGAGATCGTCGCGCGCCCTGAGCTTCGCCTCGTTTGCGGCCACCGCATATTTGTTCCACGGGCAGACGGCGAGGCAATCGTCGCAGCCATAGATGCGGTTTCCCATCGGCTTGCGGAACTCGCGCGGAATATGGCCGTGGTGCTCGATGGTGAGATAGGAAATGCAGCGCCGGGCATCGAGTTCATAGGGTGCCGGAAAGGCTCCGGTGGGGCAGATGTCGAGGCAGGCCCGGCACGAGCCGCAATGATCGGTCTCGGTTTCATCTGCGGCAAGTTCGGCGGTGGTGAGAATGGCGCCGATGAAGAACCAGGAGCCCAGTTGGCGCGAAACCAGATTGGTGTGCTTTCCCTGCCAGCCGAGACCGGATTTCTGCGCGAGAGGCTTTTCCATGAGCGGGGCGGTATCGACGAACACCTTGACCTCACACGCCGCCTGCCGCCCCAGCCACTGCGCCAGGCGCTTCAGCTTGCCTTTCACGACCTCGTGGTAGTCGCGGTTCAGCGCATAGACAGAGATGACGCCGGTAGATTTCTCCGCGAGCCGCGCCAGCGGGTCGCTTTCCGGCGTGTAGGATTGGGCCAGCATGATGGCCGATCTCGCCTCCGGCCAAAGCGCGCGGGGGCTCGCCCGGCGCTGCTCGGTGTCGGCCATCCAGCCCATGCCGGCGTGACGGCCCTCGGCAAGAAAGATGCGGAGGCGATGGGCCATCAGCGGATCGTCCGCCACCCGCGCGATGCTGACGCTGGCGAAGCCCTCGGCGGCCGCTTTCTGCCGAATGCTCTGCTCCAGCCCGGCCACAGTCAGAAATCGAGGTCGGCGTAGTGGGCGCCGGGCGCCACGCCGCGGATCGAGTCGGACAGCAGCGGCCGGAAGGAGGGGCGGGACTTCATCCGCTGGTACCAGGATTTCGCCGCCGGGTAGCGCAACCATGGAACATCCCCGAAATAGTCGATGGTCGAAAGGTGGGCGGCGGCCGCCAGATCGGCCATCGACAGCCATTCACCGGCAAGCCAGGTGCGGCGGTCGGCCAGGTGGCTGACATAATCCAGATGTTCGCGCAGATAGGTCATTGCCTGCCGTACACGGCCGGTGTCGGGGCCACCGCCGCCTTGCCCGTTCTGCAGGAAGCGGCGGATCAGCTTTTCGGTGATCAACGGCTCGCTGACCTCGGCGTAGAATTTTCCATCGAACCAGCCGACCAGGCGTCGGACTTCGGCCCGCTGGTATGCGGTGCCCGGGATGAGCGAGATGCGCGCCGACTTGGTCTCCTCGAGAAACTCGCCGATCGCCTCGATGCCGCAGATCGCGGTATCAGCGCCTTCAAGCAAGATCGGCAGGGTTCCGGCTGGATTGATCTCATAGATCGCCGCGCTGGGGTTCCACGGTTCCTCCTCGATCAGCTCGAGTGCAAGCCCGTACTCGGCACAGGCGAGGCGCAGGCGGCGGCTGAAAGGATCGAGCACGAAGTGAATGAGCGATGGCATGTTAGGACAAAATTAACCCTGACCTCGGCAGCTCGGGGCTGGTGCGGCCGATTCCTGCCGCAATTGCGCCGCTCTGAAGAGGCGTATAAGACCCGTCTGCCCCCGGCGGCAAGCAAATCCGACTGGCCAGGCGAATTCCTGGAGGAGCCTGCCCATGCCCTTACTTCAGATCGTCGTACTGGCCTTCATCCAGGGTATCACCGAGTTCCTGCCGATTTCATCT
>DAISVW010000486.1:0-1771 GCA_036826695.1 Aestuariivirga sp. | reverse complement strand
GGTCCTGGCCGGTGACACCGAGGTCGAGCTTTCCGTCGTGGAGGTTCTGGGCGAGCTCCGAGGCCGGCAGAAACGCCACCTCGATGCCTTCGATGCCCTGCAACAGCCCGCGGTAGCCGCGGTCCGCCCCCAGCCGCTCGCTGCCGAGGCCGGCGCGCGTCAAGAACGCCGCCGTTTCCTCCATCAGCCGGCCCTTGGACGGGATGGCGAGGGTCAGCAGCCTCATGCCAGCACCGCCTTGAGCCGGTCGGTGTGGATGGCGCCGCCCCCCGCCGGAACCGGCCGCGGCGCGCCCATGTCGGAGAGCAGATTGTCATAACGCCCGCCGCCCGCCACCGTCAGCGGCCCATGCGCCGTGTCGGCCTCGATCTGGAAGGTGAAGCCCGTGTAGTATTCAAGCTCGCGCCCGAAACCGGCGGCGAAATGAAAGCGCCGCGGGTTGAGGCCAAGCTCCTCCATCTCGAACAGCCGCCTTGCATAGTAATCCCTGGCGCCCGCGAAACGCTGGCCAGCGGCAATCTTCGCGAATTCCGCGTCCATGGCCGAGGCCTCGCCGGCAATCGCCAGATAGGCGTTGAGCGCCTGCGCCTTCGCGGCGGCAAGCGGCGTTTCGGCGAGGTCGGCGGCCTTGCCCGCCAGCCGCTCGGCGATTTCGAGCGGCGTTCTGCCGCCCACCAGCGGCAGCTTGCGGGCCGCGAATTCTGCCTCCACAACCTCCAGCGCATCGCCCGCCGCCACCCGGCTCACCAGCGGGAACAGGCTGGTGCGGCGGGCCTCGCCGGCGGCCTGGTAGCTGTCGAGAAGTTCGCGGAAAGCCGCGGGCCGCCAGAATTGCTGGCGCAGCCGCTGCCGCCAGCGCGCCGGCATCGCGGTATCCTCCAGCAGGGCCGAGAACAGCCCGACATCGCCGAAGGTGACGCGGTAGCGCTGCAGCCCCGCCGCCTCCAGCGCCGAGATCGTGAGCTTCAGCACACGCGCCTCCACCGCGATGGGATCGGCGGCCCCGAACCACTCGAGCCCGGCCTGGGTGAATTCCTGCGGGCTCAGCAATTCGTCGGGAAAGCGGAAGGCCGGGCCCAGATAGCAATAGCGCCGCTCGGCTGACGGGTCATCGGCATGACTGAGGTGATAGCGGCAGGCCGGCACGGTGAGGTCGGGCCTGAGGCACATTTCAGCGCCCGCCGGATCGGTGAACACAAAGGTGCGGGCCCGGATGTCCTCGCCGGAGCGCTCGAGGAAAATATCGGCGGGCTGGATGATGTCCGGCGCGATGTGATCGAAGCCGGCGCGCTCGAACACCGCGATCAGCGCCTGGTTCTGACGCTCCAGCGCCTCGCGCTCGGGCCGCGACTTACCGGCCATTACCGCGCGAGCGCCGTCTTGACGGCGGCGACGAGATCAGTCTCCGGCACCGAGAATTGCGCCAGGCGCTGCGCGGCATATTCGGCATGGCTGGCGATATTGCCGGCAAGTTCAGCGCCCAGCCGCAGGTCCTTGATCTGCACCTCGCCACGGGCTTTTTCATCGCCACCCTGAATCACCACCAGCGGCGCGCCGCGCTTGTCGGCATATTTCATCTGCGCCTTCATGCCCGCCGTACCAGTGTAAAGTTCGGCGCGGATACCGCCGGCACGCAGCTCTTGCACCATGCGCCAGTAGTCGCCCTGCCGCTCCTTGTCCATGACCAGAACGACGACCGGCGCAAGCGTCGATGATTCTTCTGCCTTGCCCACCAGCTTCAGCGCCGCATAGAGCCGCGATACGCCGATCG
>DAISVW010000485.1:0-1775 GCA_036826695.1 Aestuariivirga sp. | reverse complement strand
CGGCATGATTATGGCCGGCGGCGCAAAGGCCCGTGCGTGGCGGTGAACATGGCGGCGATCCCGCGCGAACTGATCGAGGCCGAGCTGTTCGGCCATGAGAAGGGCGCCTTCACCGGCGCTCTGTCTCGCGTTGCAGGACGTTTCGAACAGGCCGAAGGGGGCACGCTGTTTCTGGACGAGATCGGCGACATGCCACTCGAAGCCCAGACGAGGCTCTTGCGCGTGCTGCAACAGGGCGAATACACGACGGTGGGCGGCAATGCGCCGATCAAGACCAATGTGCGGATCATCGCCGCCACCCACCGTGACCTCCGCCAGCTCATCAACCACGGGAGTTTCCGGGAAGACCTGTTCTATCGCCTCAATGTCGTGCCGCTGCGTCTGCCGCCGCTGCGCGAGCGGGCGGAGGACATCCCGGACCTGGTGCGGCACTTCCTGGCCCGGGCGGTGAAGGAAGGCCTGCCGCGCAAGGAACTGTCGCGCGAGGCCATCGAAAGCCTGCAGCGCTACCGCTGGCCGGGCAATGTCCGCGAACTCGAGAACCTGCTGCGCCGGCTGGTAGCCATCGGAACCGAGGACGTGATCCCCGCCGCCGCCATCGAGCGCGAGCTGGTCTCTGCGCCAAGCGCCCCGGCGGGCGAGACGGCCAACTGGGCCGGCGCCGGACTGGGCGACTTCGCCGAGAATTATCTGTCGCGATATTTCGCGAGCTTCAACAAGGGGTTGCCACCACCGGGGCTTTATGAGCGCATTCTCGCCGAAATCGAGCCGCCGCTGCTCCGTTCGGCTCTGGCCGCGACCGGCGGAAACCAGCTGCGCGCCGCTGAACTGCTTGGAATCAACCGCAACACGCTCCGGGTCAAGCTGCGGGACCGGCAAGTCAAGGTAGTCCGCGGCGTCGGCTAGGCCGGAATTTGGGCCGGCAGGACGGCACTGTCGCAAATGGGTCACATTTGCTGTTGATTCCTTGCAACAGTTTCTGCTGAACGAGGCTGATGAGCGAGCATCTGCAAAGCCGGGTATCAAAAAGGCTCCGCCAGTCAACCGGCGTGGCGGGTCTGGTGCTTGTTCTGTCCGGCGTCGTGCTGGGTCTTGCGACCTTCGCGATCCTGACCGGCATGACGCCGATCGACCCAACGCCGCGGAATACGTCGATCCTCCTCATCATGAATGGCCTGTTGCTGCTGGTGATGGCCATCGCCATCCTGGGCCAGGTTGTCTTTCTGCTTCTGGAGAAAAGCCGGGGCACGCCCGGAGCAGCCCTGCATCTGCGGCTGGTCTTGCTGTTCAGCATCATAGCGGTGGTGCCGGCCATCATCGTGGCGGTCTTTGCGTCCTTCACCCTGAACCGCGGGCTCGATGCGTGGTTCTCGCAACGCACACAGGCGATCGTTGACTCGGCAACCTTCGTCGCCGAGGCCTATGTCAAGAACCTGACGGATGCCGTGCGCAATGACGTCACACATATCTCGGCCGATCTCGCGCAGCAGCGCGACGTCTTCGATACCGACAAGACCGCCTTTTACCGCCGCCTCGCGAGGCACGCGACGCTGAGAGGGTTGCCCGCCGCGTTTGTCTTCGATCCTACTCACCAGGCCGGAGGACAGCAGCAGTTCGAGGCGCGTTTTGTGGCAAATGACGAGATCAAGTTCTTTCCGCCCAACGCAGACATGCTGGCGGCGGCGGCCCGTGGTGAACTGGTGGATCTGTCGCCAGGCGTAGGCGGCAACGTCGTCCGAGGATTGCTCAGGCTTCAGAACTATCCCGGTGCCTAC
>DAISVW010000484.1:0-1784 GCA_036826695.1 Aestuariivirga sp. | reverse complement strand
GGGTCTGACCCTGTGATCAGGGGTACAAGTCCCGCGCCGCTCGATCAATCAAGTAGACTCCTGGTCTACACAAGTTCCTCGAGCAGACGCGCCACGGCCTCGGCGCCCGGATCATTGTGACCGCTCAGGTTCGCCTCCGAGACGTAGCTTGCCCTGCCGGCACGCGCGCGCACAATGCTCGCTGTGAAGTCAGCTCCCCGCCGAGCCGCCAGCGCCGCCTCGTCAAGCCCGGATGGCAGCGCCTCGCGGGCCGGCTCAAGCGCATCGATCATGGTGCGATCGCCGCGCTTGGCGCCACCCACCTCCTGGACACGCCGAAGCCCGGATTTCAGAGCACTCACGGCGTCCTGCCCGCTGGCCGAGGCATCGCCCGCCGCCGTGAAGAAGATCGCCAGCAACACACCCGACGATCCGCCCATGGTCTGGCTGAGTTCCAGCCCTATGGCGCGGAACAGCTGTGTCCAGTCTGCCAGCGGAAGCCGGTCGAGCGCCTTGATCAGGGAACGCGATGCCGTCGTGAGCGTCGAGCCTGTGTCGCCATCGCCCGACTTGGCATCGAGAGCGTTCAGTTCACTTTCGGCAGCGATCAGGATTTCACAACACCTCCGGACGATCTTCTCCACTTTCTTGTTCTTCGAAGGGATGGGCTGTATCGGCGTCAAGCCGTCCGGAAGGGGGATCACCCTTGGTTCGGACACAGGCCAGCATCCCGGCCAGGCCAATGGAGAAGTCTTTGCCTGCTATGCAGCCAGAACAGAGGGCTTTTCCGGCAACAGGGAAATCGAGAAGCCATGCATATCAAGCGACGTCATCAGGGGGGCGGGCCCGATAACATGTCTGATCCGGTGGCCGATGCGCGATTTCAGGAGTTCTTTCAAGAGAACCGACATTTCGAGCGGCGTTGCGCTGCCGAGATTGTTGATGAGTGCGACGTACGAGCCTGATTGAACATGAGGCGCGAGCCGGTCAACCATCATCTCGATCGCCCTGCGCGCACCATTGAAGGCAACCTGCTCGACCCCCGCCTCGCCGTGAATACCAAGACCCAGCTCGGCTTTCCCGTCCGGAATCCGGTCTTCCTTTGGTGACCCCGGAATCGTGCACGTGCCGAGCGACATGCCAATCGAGATGGCTCCATCGATGACATCAAGCGCCGCCTCCGTCACAGCCTGGAGACTGGCGCCATCCTCCGCCAACGCGCCCGCAACCTTGTGAACGAACAGCGTCCCGGCGACGCCGCGCGCATGGGGCAGGTTCGGCAGTGCAACGTCGTCATCGACGATCACCATATTGACGTGGAGCCCGAAGGTTCGGGCCCGTTCAACTGCAAGCCCGAAATTCAGGCGATCTCCGGTATAGTTCTTGACGATCACAAGGCAGCCCGCGGGGCCCGTGACGGCCAGAATTGCGGCAAGCACCGCATCGACCGAAGGGGACGCAAAGACATCTCCGCAGACAGCAGCGGTCAGCATGCCCTTGCCGACAAACCCGACATGAGCGGGTTCATGGCCCGACCCGCCACCTGAGACCAAGGCGACTTTCGACCGGTCCCAGTCGGTGCGAACAACCACCTTGATATGCGGGAAACCATCGAGCCGCGCCAGCTGCCCACAGGCCACGTGGAGCACGCCGTCGATGGCGTCGGTCACAAGTGCTTCCTTCGTATTGATGAACTGCTTCATAGACGGGATCCTTGTCAAAAGCGCCTCAGCCCAGTCGCAGACCAGCCGGGTCAATTTAGAGTGGGCGTGTTGACTTGACAACGACAACATCTCCTTGAGCCA
>DAISVW010000483.1:0-1787 GCA_036826695.1 Aestuariivirga sp. | reverse complement strand
CATCTTGCGCACCGAGTCGGGCGCCGCGCGGAAGGCGTCGCGGCGGTGAAGAAGCGTGAGGCTTTTCGCCAGCGGTTGCAGGTTGAGAGTCCAGTCGAGCGCCGAGTCGCCGCCGCCGACGATCAGGATGTCCTTGCCGCGCAACGCCTCCATGCGCTTCACCGAATAGAACACCGAAGAACCCTCATAGGCATCGATGCCGGGTATCGGCGGCTTCTTGGGCTGAAACGAGCCACCGCCCGCCGCGATCACCACCACCTTGGAGCGGAAGGTGAGACCGCCGTCTGTCTCGAGCTCGAAATCGGCCTCGCCGAGCTTCCGCACGGCAGTGATCATGTGATTGAAGTGGAACGTGGGGTTGAACGGCTTGATCTGCTCCATCAGCCGCGAGGTGAGTTCCGCACCCGTCACCACCGGCAGCGCCGGAATGTCGTAGATCGGCTTTTCCGGATAGAGTTCGGCGCATTGGCCGCCGGGTCGGTCGAGGATGTCGACGACGTGGCACTTGATGTCGAGAAGGCCAAGTTCGAACACCGCGAACAGGCCGCAAGGGCCAGCCCCGATGATGACCGCATCCGTGGTGATCGTGCCGGACATGCTGCGCTATTTCCTTCTCAGAACTGCTTTTCGGGAACCTTCACGCGCAACCCGTCGAGCGCGTCGGAGATCTTGATCTGGCAGGACAGGCGGGAATTGTCGCGGACGTCGAAGGCGAAATCCAGCATGTCTTCCTCCATCGGGTTGCGCGCACCGGTTTTCTCGACCCATTCCGGCTCGACATAGACATGGCAGGTGGCGCAGGCGCAGGCGCCGCCGCAATCGGCGTCGATCCCCGGCACCATGTTCTTGACCGCCGCCTCCATCACCGACATGCCGGGAAGGCCGTCGACCGTCTGTTCGGTGCCGTTGTTCTGGATGAAGGTGATTTTCGCCATAATTGTTCCATTCGCCGCGCGTTTATTTTGACGCCCGGCCTTCTAGGGGATGGCATTGCGAAACACAACTGCGCCGCCGGGGCCTCAGCCGAGGGCGGGAAATTCGCGGAGCACGGCGGAGCGGAATGCCTGTTCGGCGGATTGCAACGCCCGGAGGTGGGGCTCCTTTTCCCGGGGCTCTCCGGGAAACACCGCTCCCTCAAGCTGAGCGGCAAGCAGGCTCAGCTGGCGCGCGCCAACCGCCGCTGCGGCGCCCTTCAGCGCGTGCGCGGCAAAGCGCCAGTCGGCGGCCGTCTCCGCCGCCGCAAGATCCCGGATGCTGGCCGGCAACTGGCCCAGGAAGAGCCCCAGCACCTCGACTGCAAGAGATTGATCCTGCATGGTAAAATGATCGAGATGGACACGGTCGAAGGGCGGTTCCGCCGCTCCGCTGGCAGGCGTGTTCGAGCTGTGCTGTTCGGCCATGGAAACAATCTAGCCGATATCAGCGCGAAGGGACACTGCGCCCGCCCCGGTCGGCTGCCGCGACGGTAAGAAATCCTTATCACAGAACCGGCAAGATTGTCGGCCATGTTAACTATTATGTAAGAAACTGACGGTGGTGGCTATTTGCCGGGTTTAACCAGCCATCCCTATGAACTATGGTAAACAAATCGAGGCACTCGTCCCAGTATGAGCCCTCCCGATGGAGAGCCAGTCCCGGGCCGTTGTGCTGGGTGCCGCGGCGTTGTGGGCCGCAGTTGACGTGAACGTGCGGGGACCAGTCGAGATGGCCAATACGATCGAAACGCGCCGGGATCGCCGGCAGGAAGAGGTGGGCACGCAAGGGCGTGAGCCGCCCCGGAGCGCTGC
>DAISVW010000482.1:0-1794 GCA_036826695.1 Aestuariivirga sp. | reverse complement strand
CAGGAAGGCACCGGAGTCTCATAGGCGCTGACGCTGGACAATCCGGCAGAACAAGCCAGCCTGCCGCAATCAACGTGGGGAAGCCGTCAACCCACCATCGACGACGAGTTCCGTTGCGGTCACGTATTTCGCCTCGTCCGAAGCAAGGAACAGCGCGGCATGGGCCACGTCCCATCCCTCGCCCATCTTTCCGATGGGAACGGCGGCGTTGCGCTTCGCCACGAACCCCTCCAGGTCGCCGCCCGCAAATTGCTCGGCGAGCTTGTCCACCAGCGGTGTGTACATGAGGCCAGGCAGTACGCAGTTCATGCGGATGCCGTGCGGAGCATAGGTAATGGCGGTGGTCTTGCTGAAATGGATCAGCCCCGCCTTGGCCGCCGAATAGGCCGCCTGGGGCTTGCCCGTGTAGCGAATGCCCGCCGTAGAGGCGATGCTGACCACGGCTCCCTTTCCCTGCTTCTGCATGATCGGCAGCACCGCCTGGCAGCAGAGGAAAGCGCTTTTGAGATTGACGGCGAGCTGGCTGTCCCACAGCGCCTCGTCCATCTCACCGGGGATAGCGGGTTCGGACTTGCCGACATTGTTCACCAGCACGTCGATACGGCCAAAGCGCACCATGCAAGCCTCGACAAGCCGCGCCACCTCGGCGGAATCCGTGACGTCGCCCGTTGCGATCTCGCAGGTGCCGCCCTCTTCCTGGATGATTGCCTGAGTCTCCCGCGCTGCCGCCTCATTGATGTCCACGCCGAAGATGCGCGCGCCCTGCCGGGCGAAGAGCACCGCAATCGACTTGCCATTACCCCAGCCAGGACCGACCGAGCCGCAGCCGGTCAGGAACACCACCTTGTCCGTTAGCCTGAACATGCCCGTCTAATCGATCTCAATGTTGGTGGCACGTATCACGGGCCTCCAGAGGGCCGCCTCATCCGCGATGAAGCGGGTGGCGCGCTCGGGCGTCGAATCCGTCACCGGCACAAAAGCCATGGCTTCCAGCGCGCGGGCCATCTCGGGCGTGGACATCACGGCGCGAGCGGCGGCGGAGAGCCGCTCCAGCCGGTCCGGCGGTGTGCCAGGAGGAGCGGCCAGGTAGTTGGCGAGACGGATCACGACGTCGAAGCCATCCTCGCGCGCGGTCGGCACCTCGGGCACCACCGCTGCGCGCTGCTCACCGAAGACGGAGATAATCTTGAGCTTCCCTTCACGGTGCTGCGGCAGCAGTGCCGTGAAGGCGTCCACCGCGAAGGATATGACGCCGGAGAGGAGATCTTGGGTTAACGGCCCTGAGCCTCGGTAGGGCACATGCACCACGTCAAGGTTGCCTGCTCGCATCCGCAGCAACTCCGTCGCGAGGTGCGGGACGCCGCCGATGCCCGAGCTGCCATAGCTCAGTCGGCCCGGCTGGGCGCGGATCATGGCGATCAATTCGGCCAGGTTGTTCACGCCAAGCTGCGGGTTCACCGCGAGGCAGAGCGGCGTAATGCCGAGGATGGAGATATGCGAAAACCCCGTGACGGGATCAAAGGGCGGCACACGACGTGTAAGCGGGCCTGTGATCCCGGCCGTCGGGCTCTGGAAGATCAACGTGTAACCGTCCGGTCGGGCGCGATGCACCTCGCCTGAGCCGATGAGACCGCCCGCACCGCCGCGATTGTCGACGACAACGGGCTGGCCGAGCGCCTGCCCGAAGGGTTCGGCAAAAAGGCGCCCAAAAATGTCTGTGTTTCCACCGGGCGGGAAGGCCACGACCATGCGGATGCGAGAACTGGGGAAAGGCGCTTGCGCATAGGCGGGGGC
>DAISVW010000481.1:0-1795 GCA_036826695.1 Aestuariivirga sp. | reverse complement strand
TGGAACGACCGCTACCGGGACGACGTTCGCCGTTTCTGGCGTGGCGAGCCTGGCATGGCAGGGGCGTTCGCGACGCGCATCGCCGGCTCATCCGACATTTTCGCCGCACAGAGGCGGCCGCCCTCGGCCAGCGTCAATTTCCTTGCCGCGCATGATGGCTTTACCTTGCGCGACGCCGTGACCTATGCCGCCAAGGCCAACCACGCCAATGGCGAGAACAATCGTGACGGCAGCGATCATGAGCCGGCATGGCCAGGCGGCAATGTTCAGGCGCTGCTCGCCACGCTGTTCCTCTCGCGCGGCACGCCGATGCTGACGGCAGGCGACGAGTTCGGGCGCACGCAGCAGGGCAACAACAACGCCTATGCGCAGGACAATGCTCTGACCTGGCTGGATTGGAGCAATGCCGATCAATCGCTCGCCCGCTTCACCGCCGAACTCGCCAAACTGCGGCATGAGCTTAGCCCCTTTCTGGCGGACCGATTCCTGACAGGTGCGCGCGCCGCCGATGGCTTCGCCGATGCGGAATGGATCGGCGCTGATGGCGCGGCAGTGGACTGGCACGATCCCCAGGCAGCCGCGATCGGGCTTCTGCTCGCAGCAAATGGCAATCGCGTTGCCCTGCTCTTCAATCGTGGACAACATCGGATTACGCCCACCTTGCCGCCGCGCGCGGGCCACCGCTGGACAATATCCTTCTGTTCAGCCGCGGGCGACGGTCTGCCGCCCGCCTCGGTCGCGGTTTACGCGGAAGAACGCATCAAGAAGACTGGCGTTACCGACGATGAGGTATCCAGTCTCGCCCGCGCCGCCGGTATCGAAGGCGAGTGGTGGGAGGTCGATGGCACACATCATCGCGTCAGCCTCGACACGGAGCGCGCTCTGCTTGCGGCGATGGGTCTTGGCTTTGAGACGCCAGATGATCTGGCGCAATCCATGCGCGCGCTGGCCGCGCCGCCGCCTGTCATTGCGGATGCCGGAGGCGACGTCAGCTTGGGCGAGGTTTCCAGCCGCCGCCGCTGTCTGATCATCACGGATGAGTGGGGCGAGGCCATATCTCTCGATATGCCGCCAGGAAAACTGCCCGCGATGAAGCTTCCGCCGGGCCGCTATGAGATCCGTGATGAAAGCGGCGAGCCGCGTCTGGCCATCGTCAGCCCCGGCGCCTGCCATATGCCGGATGACATCGCTGAGGGCCGCCGGGTGTTCGGCATCGCGGCGCATCTCTACTCCCTGCGTCATGAGAGAAGCGAGGGAGTCGGCGATTTCGAAACCCTGCGGCGGCTGGCCGGCTTCATCCACGGGGCGGGCGGGCGCTATGCCGGCATCAATCCGCTGCACCACATGTTCCCGTCGGATCGCGGCCGCGCCAGCCCCTACCAGCCCTCGGACCGGCACTATATCGATCCGATCTACATCAGCATCGAGAAGCTGCTTGATTCATTCCCGCTGCCGAAGACTGCGCGCCGCGCCCGCGACAGCCAGGCCGCCTTCGCGGCGCTCGACCGCCTGCCCCATGTGGACTATCCGGCCGTGTGGGAGGCAAAGCGTCAGGTCCTCGAACAGGCCTTCGCCGAGTTTACCGGCGATGCGGCGTTCGACGCCTTCGTTGCCACCGGTCGCGCGGCGCTTGAGGCCCATGGCCGCTTCGAAGCAGTACGCATGGGCGAAGACCCCTCGGCCAGCCGCATCGCGGTCCGTGCCTTCCTGCAGTGGATCGCCGACCGGCAGCTCGGCGCCGCCGCCATTCATCAGTCGCTCTACCGCGATCTGGCGCTGGGCTGCGCCTATGATG
>DAISVW010000480.1:0-1800 GCA_036826695.1 Aestuariivirga sp. | reverse complement strand
CCGCGCCGCGTGTCAAGGTGGTGAAGTCCGAGGAGCCTCCGAAGCGCCGCGCCTGTATCAAGGTGAAGACGCCTGCTGAACTCGTCGCCAAACTCAAGGAAGCGGGAGCAATCTGACCATGGCTGTCCTTCTCATTGCCGAGCATGACAACACCGCACTCAAGGATTCGACTCACAAGGCGCTGACCGCCGCTGCCCAGATGGGTGGCGAAGTGCATGTGCTGGTGGCGGGCAACAATGCCGGTTCAGCCGCTGCCCAGGCGGCCCGGCTCTCGGGTGTCGCCAGGGTGCTGCACGCCGATACGCCTGCCCTGGAAAGGCCGCTCGCTGAACCGATGGCGGCGCTGATCGTGGCGCTGGCACCCGGCTATGATCATATCGTGTCGCCGGCCACCGGCAACGGCAAGAATTTCATGCCGCGGGTTGCAGCCCTGCTCGATGTGATGCAGATCTCCGACATCTCGGACGTGAAAGCGCCTGACACTTTCGTGCGGCTGATCTATGCAGGCAACGCCGTGCAGACGGTGCAGTCGACGGACGCCAAGAAAGTAGTGACGGTCCGCACCGCCTCGTTCCCGGCAGCCGCCGAGGGCGGTTCTGCGGCAGTCGTGAAGGCAGATGTGCCGGCCGATCCCGGACTGTCCTCCTACAAGGGCGAGAATCTCTCGAAATCGGACCGGCCAGAACTCACCTCGGCCAAGATCGTGGTGTCCGGCGGGCGCGGCATGCAGAATGGCGACAATTTCAAGATGCTCGAGTCGGTCGCCGCCAAGTTGAACGCCGCGGTAGGCGCATCGCGCGCTGCGGTCGACGCCGGCTATGTGCCCAATGATTATCAGGTCGGCCAGACCGGCAAAGTGGTGGCCCCCGACCTCTATATCGCGGTCGGCATTTCCGGAGCCATCCAGCATCTGGCCGGCATGAAGGATTCGAAGATCATCGTCGCCATCAACAAGGACGAAGAAGCGCCGATCTTCCAGGTCGCCGATTACGGGCTTGTCGCCGACCTGTTCGCCGCGGTGCCGGAGTTCGACGCCGAACTCGCCAAGCATGGAAAGTAACGGGAATACGGCCCGGCACAAGAACCTCGGAGCGCCGCTCATCCTGTTGGCATGCGCATTGCTGCGAGTGCGAAATGCTCTTGCCCCGGCTCAACGCCCGATATAGGCTCCGCCGACTTTTGTTGTCAGGCGCTTGGTTCACATGAATATCAGAAAAGTCGGCGTCATCGGCGCCGGTCAGATGGGAAATGGCATCGCGCATGTCTGCGCGGCTGCCGGTTATGACGTGGGCCTCTACGATGTCAGCAAGGAACGGATCGAGGCCGGCCTTGCGACGATCAACGGCAACCTCGCCCGCCGGGTCAAGTCCGGCAAACTGAGCGAAGCCGAGCGCGATGCGGTGCTGTCGCGGATCCAGCCGGTCCTGTCCTTCGAAGCTTTTGGCGATTACGATCTGGTGATCGAAAGCGCCACCGAGGATGAGCAGGTCAAGCGCAAGATCTATCAGGCGCTTTGCCCGCACCTGAAGCCGGATTGCCTGGTCGGCTCCAACACCTCGTCGATTTCGATTACCCGTCTCGCGGCGGCCACCGACCGGCCCGAAAAATTCATGGGCATACATTTCATGAATCCGGTGCCGGTGATGGAGCTGGTCGAGCTGATCCGCGGCATCGCCACGGAGGAGAAGACCTTCGCGGTGGCCAAGGAGTTTGCCACTTCGCTCAAGAAGCCCATCGCCGTCTCGGAGGATTTCCCGGCCTTCATCGTCAACCGCATCCTGCTGCCGATGATCAACGAGG
>DAISVW010000479.1:0-1813 GCA_036826695.1 Aestuariivirga sp. | reverse complement strand
GGGGCTGAGCCACTGTTCTTTCTTGACTACTACGCAACCGGCAAGCTCGATGTGAGTGCGGCAAGGGAGGTCATTGCCGGCATCGCGGAGGGCTGCCGCATGGCCGGCTGCGCGCTGATCGGCGGCGAGACCGCCGAGATGCCGGGCATGTACCACGGCGCTGACTATGACCTCGCTGGCTTCGCGGTGGGGGCTGCCGAGCGCGCCATGCTGCTGCCGCGCAAGGAGGTGAAAGCCGGCGATGCGATCCTCGGCCTCGCATCATCGGGCCTTCATTCCAACGGGTTTTCCCTGGTCCGAAAGCTGGTGGCGATGAGCGGGCTCGGCTACGCCAAGCGCGCGCCCTTCGAGAAGGACAAGACCCTCGGCGCAGCACTGCTCACACCCACCCGCATCTATGTGAAGCCGCTCCTCAAGGCGATCAAGCGCAGCGGCGGGGGCAAGGCGCTGGCGCACATCACCGGCGGCGGCTTCATCGAGAACATCCCCCGCGTCCTACCCAGGGCCACGGTGGCTGACATCAACCTCGATCGCATGCCTTACGCGCCCGTATTCGGCTGGCTCCAGGGCATCGGCAAGGTGGACGAGCGCGAGATGCTGCGCACCTTCAACTGCGGCATCGGCATGATTGTGGTCGTGAATGATGCCAATGTCCGGAAGGTCTCGGCTATTCTCACCCGCGCCGGCGAAACGGTCGTGCCGCTTGGCCACATCCGCAAGCGCCGGGCGGACGAGCCGCAGGTGGCGCTCTCCGGGCGCCTCGGCGGCGCATGAAAAAGGTCCGCACCGCGGTCCTCATTTCCGGGCGCGGCTCCAACATGATGGCGCTGGTCGATGCGGCCCGCGATGCCGATTACCCCGCAACCATCGTAGGCGTGATCTCCAACCGCCCCGGCGCGGCGGGGCTTGGCTTTGCCGCCGCCCAAGGCATTCCGGCGGAAACCATCGATCACCGGGCCTTCACCTCGCGCGAAGCCTTCGAGGCCGCGCTGGACGCCAAACTCAACAGCCTGGCGGCGGAGGTGATAGCACTCGCCGGCTTCATGCGGGTGCTGACGGCGGGCTTCATCGCGCGCTGGCAGGGGCGCATCCTCAACATCCACCCCTCCCTGCTGCCGCTCTACAAGGGGCTGGACACCCATGCCCGCGCCCTGGCAGACGGCGCCACCCGGCACGGCTGAAGCGTCAATCTGGTCACGCCGTAACATGACGGCGGCCCGGTGCTGCTCCAGGCGGAGGTGCCGGTGCTGGCGGGCGACACGCCCGCGACGCTGGCGGCCCGCGTTCTGGCCGAGGAACACAGGCTTTACCCCAAGGCGCTGGCGCTTCTGGCCCGCCGCCTGCAGAGCGAGGAGACACCATGACCGCACCGGCCCCCATTATCATTGACACCGATCCCGGCCAGGACGACGCAGTGGCCATCCTGCTGGCGCTGGCCTCGCCGGAACTCGACGTGCTGGGCATCACCGCGGTGGCGGGCAACGTGCCCCTGGCGCTCACCGAGCGCAACGCGCGCAAAATCTGCGAACTGGCGGGGCGGCCGGACATGAAGGTGTTCGCCGGGGCGGTGCGGCCGATGGTGCGGCCCCTTGTCACCGCCGAGGAAGTGCATGGCAAGACCGGGCTTGACGGCCCGGTGCTGCCGGACCCGCAAATGCCGCTCCAGGCCCAGCACGGCGTCGATTTCATCGTCGAAACCCTGATGGCGAGGCCCGCCGGCACAGTCACCCTCTGCACGCTGGGGCCGCTCACCAATATCGGGCTGGCGCTGGTGCGCGAGCCGCGCATCGCCGGACGCATCAAGCAGATCGTG
>DAISVW010000478.1:0-1824 GCA_036826695.1 Aestuariivirga sp. | reverse complement strand
AATTTAAGTCGATGGTGTCCGAGCCGTAATTCATGCTCTACTTTTAAGAGATCTCGTCAATCGCCGCAGCGCCGTCTTCCGTGAAGATATCCGTCAACTTCAGTTCCGGAAAGGTTCCTGCCATAGCCCACATGGACATGCTGAAGTGAGCGAAGTTGAAGACGTTGTCGGAGAATTCAGCGGCCAGCTTCTGTAACACAACAGGCGCGACGGCGTCGCTGCTGGCGCCCGGGGGCATCAGAGCGTTGATCTCATCGGGCGCCAAGGCCACGAAGCCCACGAAATTCACGCCGTCATAAGCCGTGCCGGCTCCGTCGATGTAGTCCTTGAGGCTCGCCGCCGCCAGTGTTGCGCCACCGCCCTGCGACCACCCATAGATAAGGGCCTTCTTGCCTCCGCCTGCCAGCCCCATGCTGCCGATCGCGCGCACAGAATTGATGGCATCGCGGGCATTGCTGTTGCCGATGGCATACTGATGTTTCACTCCGCCGCCGCCGAGGCCCTGATAGTCGGTTGCGACCACCGCATAGCCTTTTTCGATGAAGTGGGTGACGCCGGGGACGCCAAAGTCCGTCCATGAGGTGCCGCCAACGAGGAAGTATTCGTTCAGTTCCTGAGCGGGGTCGTTCACCTGCGAGGGGCCGCAGTTCTGCGCGGTGCCGGTGGTGCCATGCGCCCAGGCGACGCTCGGCCGGCCCTCCGCTGGCGGTGCGCCCTTCGGAACGATGACCAGTCCGGTCGACAGGGTTTTCCTGTCGCGCAGGTCGGAGGAGACATATGCAATCCGCCACGCTTCTGCACCCGGAACACTGGTTGCAACCGCCTCTTTGGCCACCACCGTGCCAAGTGGTTGATCAAGCGAGATGGAGGAGAGGGCTGTGTAGAATGGTGCGAGCACGACATCTGCCGCGCCAGCATTGCAGACGCCGGACAGCAGGGAGAAGAAGGAAGCCAGCAGGGTGACCTTACGCATTCGGTTCTTGACATCTATGTTGTTGATAATTCGGTTCGCCTTACACGCCGGAGAGCACGAAATCAACGGCCAGCCAGCACCTTCCAGTGTCCTCGGCTCCGTCAACTTCGGTGCGCTTTTTCCACTCCCGGTGGCGGGACGGCGCGAACGGGGCGAGTTCAACAGCGAGCAAGACGGCACTGGACGAAACGGCGGGCTTCCGCCATATTCCGACGCGATTTCAAGGCGGATCGGCATGCAATTCCTGAAACAGCTGTTTACCTGGTGGAACGATCAGACCCTGCACACGAGGCTCTATACCTGGCGCAAGGGCGAGTATGTCGGCGCCGATGAGTTCGGCAATAAATATTACCGCGCCAGATCGGCGGTGCCGGAATCGATCAGCGAGCGGCGCTGGGTGATCTACAATGGTTATTCGGAAGCCTCCGCCATTCCGCCCGGCTGGCACGGCTGGATGCACCACCGCGTGGATACACCGCCGACGGAGGACAGCTATCAGCCGCGTGACTGGCAGAAGCCGCATCTTCCCAACATGACGGGAACGGTCGAGGCCTACCGGCCCAAAGGCTCGATCCTGGCGGGCGCAAGGCCAGCACCGAGACCGGAGGACTATTCGGCATGGCGGCCCGAGTAGGACGGTCACAGTTCGGCCCGGGTCGGCGGTGATACCGGACAAGATTGAACAGGAGTGAACGACAGTGGCTGGGGTGAAGGACTCGACCGTGGAGACCCTGATCGGCGGCGCGGTAATCGCCATTGCCGCCGCATTCTTCATGTTCGCCTACCAGACCTCGGGCAAGGGAGCCGCCTCGGGCGGCTACCGGCTCAGCGCGGAATTCGCGAATGCGGCG
>DAISVW010000477.1:0-1851 GCA_036826695.1 Aestuariivirga sp. | reverse complement strand
CCTTCGCGGCGCTGTTCCTGATTGCCGTTCCGTTTCCGGTGGTGATCATCGCGGCGGGGCTTTACGGCTTGTGGCGGGCCAGCGGGGCTGCGGAGCCGCATCACACGAGCCTTCCGGGCTGGCGGGCGCTGGCCGCCTCGGTGGCGCTGTGGGGGGCCGTCTGGCTTGTCCCGGTGGCGGCGCTGGCGCTGCTGCTGGGCCCGCATCATGTGCTGACCGAGGGGGGCGCATTCTTTTCGAAACTGGCGCTGGTCACCTTCGGCGGGGCCTATGCGGTGCTGGCCTATATGGCGCAGGCGGCGGTTGAAACGCAGGGCTGGCTCTCGGCTACCGAAATGATGGACGGGCTGGCGCTGGCCGAAACCACGCCGGGGCCGCTCATCCTGGTCACCCTGTTCGGGGGCTAGTTCGCGGGGCTCCGCGAGATGGGTGCGGTGTGGGGCGGGCTTGCCGCGGCGGCGGTGACGCTGTGGATGACCTTCGCCCCCTGTTTCCTGTGGATCTTCGCCGGCGCGCCCTACATCGAAGCGATCGGCCGGCGGCCCAAGCTTTCAGGCGCGCTGGCCGCCATCACCGCGGCGGTGGTGGGGGTGATCCTGAACCTGTCGCTGTGGTTCGGGCTTCACGTTCTGTTCGGAACAGTCGAGCGCCTGCCAGGCTGGTTCCAGCCCTGGGTTCCGGCCTGGAGCAATCTCGATATCTTCGCGCTGGCGCTGAGCGCGCTCGCGGCGCTGGCGCTGCTGCGGTATCATGCCGGCATCGTCCCGGTGCTGGCGCTGAGCGCGGCACTCGGCGGGGCCTGGAAGCTCCTAGTGTGACATGTTCATCCGCTTGACGATTCCGGCTATGAGGCGGCGCGGCATGAAGCGCGTGCTCTGCGCCATCAGCCGGTTCATGATACCGGGTATGAAAACTCTCTCGCCGCGCTTCATGGCATGATAGCCGGCAATCGCGACGGCTTCGGACGTTGGCAGCTTCTTGCCCTTCACCAGCCCGATTTCTTGCAAGCCGCTCCTGTTCCAGAAATCCGAGGCGGTGGGGCCAGGGCAAAGGGGCGTGACCGTCACGCCGGTTCCCTCCAGTTCGCTGGCAAGAGCTTCCGAGAAGCTCAGTACGAAGGCCTTGGTGGCGTAGTATATCGCCATATAGGGGCCGGGCTGGAAGGCGGCGGTGGAGGCCACATTCAAAAGCTTTCCCCGGGCCGCCAGCAGGTCAGGCATGAAGAGTCTGGTGAGCACCACCACCGCGGTCATGTTCAGCTGCATCATGGCGAGGTTGGTCGCCAGGTTCGAATCCTTGAACGGGCCGCTGGCGGCGAAGCCGGCATTGTTGACCAGCGCGCTGATGGCGATGCCGCGCTGCTTCACATCCGCATGAAGTTGCTTCGCGCCATCGCCGGTCTCGAGGTCGGCGCGGATGACGGTGGCGGTAATGCCGTGGCGCTGGCTGAGTTCCGCGGCCAGCGTCTGCATTTTGTCCACGCTGCGCGCCGCGAGGATGAGGTTCCAGCCGTCTTGAGCGAAGGTGGCGGCAAGCGCCTTGCCGATGCCCGACGAGGCGCCGGTGATGAGAGCGGTGGGCTTGGGTTGAGACATGACAGGCTCCATGAGATTTGAGGAGGTGACCGGGCGATTTTCCTGTGGCGATCAGTAGCCGATGCCGCGCGCCATGATCGCTGCGAAGACCGGGATTCCTGCGAACAACACGGCTTCCAGCACAACCAGCCGCCGGGTCGAGACAAATGCCTGCGTGCTGGGAAGTTCCTGCTGCCGCCACCAGACGATGTAGCGGATGGTGGGAACAACCGAGACCAGCGCGACCAGCCCCCAGAACCCCATCTTGGTCCAGAAC
>DAISVW010000476.1:0-1869 GCA_036826695.1 Aestuariivirga sp. | reverse complement strand
AACCATCACCTGCAACTATGATGGCTTCGAGAAGCACCACACGGAAATCGGTGAGCGGGTGTTCGTCGGCTCCACCACGGCGCTGGTGGCGCCGGTCAGGATCGGCGACGGCGCCAACATCGCGGCGGGCACCGTGGTGACGCGTGACGTGCCGGCCGACGCGCTGGCGCTCGGGCGCGCGGCGATGGAGTTGAAGCCGGGCTGGGCGGCCCGCTTCCGGGACATGAAGGCGGCCCGCAAGGCCGCGAAGAAGAAGGATTAAGGGGCAAGCGGCATGTGCGGCATCGTCGGAATTCTGGGCAAGGAACCGGTGGCGGAAAACATCGTGGAGGCTTTGCGCCGCCTCGAATATCGCGGTTATGATTCGGCAGGTGTTGCCACGCTCACCGGGAAAGGCATCGAACGCCGCCGCGCGGTGGGCAAACTCAAGAACCTCGCCGGCCTTCTGGCGCGAGAGCCACTGGCCGGCACGGCCGGCATCGGCCACACGCGCTGGGCCACTCACGGCGGCGTCACCGAGGGCAATGCCCACCCGCATATCGTGGGCGATGTGGTGGTGGTCCACAACGGCATCATCGAGAATTTCCGGACGCTGAAGGATGAGTTGATCGCCGGTGGCGCGGTTTTCACCTCTGAAACCGACACGGAGGTGGTGGCGCAGCTTCTGGCCCGCGAGCTGAAACGCGGAGCCGCCCCCCGTGATGCCGTCGAAACCGTGCTCAAGCGCCTCCAGGGCGCCTTCGCGCTGGCCATCCTGTTCCGCGGCGAGCAAGACCTGATGATCGGCGCCCGCAATGGTCCGCCGCTCGCCGTTGGCCATGGCGACGGTGAGATGTTCCTCGGCAGCGACGCCATTGCGCTTGCCCCCTTCACCAACCGCATCACCTATCTCGAGGACGGCGACTGGGTGGTGCTGACCCACGGCGATGCCGAGATCCTCGATGCCGAGGGCCGCCCGGCAAAGCGCCCGATGAGTTTCAGCCAGGCTTCAAGCCTGCTTGTCGACAAGGGCAATTACCGCCACTTCATGGCCAAGGAGATCGCCGAGCAGCCGGAGGTGATCGGCCATACGCTGGCTGAATACATTGATTTCAGCGAACGCCGCGTGCGCATGCCGCAGCAGCTGCCCTTCGATTTCGCCGATCTCGAGCGGGTCACCATCACCGCCTGCGGCACAGCGGCCTATGCCGGGCTCGTTGCCAAATACTGGTTCGAGCGCGTCGCCAGGCTTTCCGCCGAGGTGGATATCGCGTCTGAGTTCCGTTACCGCGAAGCGCCGCTGCCGAAGAACGGCCTCGCCATCGTCGTGTCGCAGTCGGGCGAAACCGCCGACACGCTGGCGGCTCTTCGCTACTGCAAGGCGCAGGGCCAGCACACGCTGGCTGGCGTCAACGTGCCGGAATCGAGCATGGCGCGGGAGAGCGAAACGGTGATCCGCACTTATGCGGGCCCGGAGATCGGCGTAGCCTCGACCAAGGGCTTCACGTCCCAGCTCGCCGCACTTGCCTGCCTAGCCATTTTCGCCGGGCGCCAGCGCGGAACGCTAAGCCTCGAGCAGGAACGCGAACTCATCGACGCGCTCATCGCCACGCCGCGCCAGATGACGGAAATCCTGAAAGACGAAAAGCACATCGCCGGGATCGCCCCGGAACTCTCAGGGTCGCGCGCCGTCATGTTCCTCGGGCGTGGCGTCAACTATCCGCTGGCGCTCGAAGGGGCGCTCAAGCTGAAGGAGCTCTCCTACATCCACGCCGAAGGCTATGCGGCAGGCGAGCTGAAGCACGGCCCGAGCGCGCTCATCGACGAGAATGTTCCGGTCATCGTCATCGCTCCGCATGACAGCCTCTACGACAAGACCATCTCGAACAT
>DAISVW010000475.1:0-1872 GCA_036826695.1 Aestuariivirga sp. | reverse complement strand
TCAAAGAAGCTGGCGGCGCATATGATGCGGGGGAATTCCCGCTTGCTCGACCGCTTCGCGATAGGGCTCAGGCTGGCCGGGGGCGGGGCCATCGCCTTTCTCGGGACCATCCTGTTTCTCGGTTCGCTCGGCACGACCAACGCAATGATGTGAGGCCAAAGATGCGCAGCAAGTGGCTTGTTCTTGTGGGCCTCGTCCTGCTCTGTCTCGTGTCCGGCATGATCATCGGCCTCACCAGCGCCGAATCGATCGACGGCTGGTACCGGACCATCGCCAAGCCATGGTGGACGCCGCCCGACGCGGTGTTCGGACCGGCCTGGACCTTGCTCTACATCATGATGGCGGTGGCCGCCTGGCTCGTATGGCTGAGCAACGACCGGGTGAAGCCGGCGCTGATCCTGTTTTTCGTGCAGCTGGCGCTGAACCTCTTGTGGTCGCTGTTGTTCTTCACCGCCCGTTCGCCAGGCCTCGCGCTGATCGAGGCCGCGTTCCTGTGGACGGCGGTGCTGGTCACCATGGTGGCTTTCTTCGACCGCTCACGGCTGGCCGGGTGGCTGTTCGTTCCCTATCTCGCCTGGGTCAGTTTCGCCACGGCGCTGAACGCCGCGATCTGGTGGATGAACCGCTAGGACTGTCGAGACCTTCCCGGGTCACCGCACCGATTTCAGCGCCCCATAGAGCTTCCGGTAGCGCGGCAGCATTTCCGTTTCATAGAAGCGGGTGTTGGCGAGGTTGGGCTCGATCACCGACTTGGCGCGCACCATGGCGGCGCAGCCTTCCTCGATGCTGGCGAATTTGCCGGCGCCATGGGCAGCGAGGATGGCGCAGCCCAGCGCCGGAGCATCCGCCACTTCGGTGAGCTCGATCGGCGCGCCGATGGTGTCGGCATGGATCTGCAGCCACAGCGGCGAATTCGATGCGCCGCCCGCCAGCACGATGCGCTTAGGCGTGAAGGCCTCGCCGAAACTGTCGGTGATGAGCCGGGTGCCGAGGCAGATGCCTTCGATGATGGCGCGGAACACATGCGCCGGCGTGTGCTTGAGGGTGAGGCCGGTGATCGCCCCGCGCGACAGCGCGTCCGTATAGGGCGTGCGGTTGCCCTGGAAATGATCGAGCACCAGCAGTCCCTCCGCACCCGGCGGAATGGCGCCCGCCCCCGCGTTGAGATCATCCCAGCTGGTGTGTTCGGCGAAGTGGCGCTTGAACCAGGCGACGACCGATCCGGTCGAGGTCTGGCCGCCCTCGATCACCGGCTTTCCCGGATAGACGCCGTCCATGTAGGTGCCCCAGACGCCAGGCTTGTGCACCACGCGGTCCGCTACGCCGATGTGGAGATGCGAGGATCCGGTGATCAGCGCCATCTCGCCCGGCTCGGTGACGCCAAGCCCGATGACGCCGATGAAGGCGTCAGCGCCGCCCTGCACCACCAGCGTGCCGGGCCTGAGGCCCAGATGCGCCGCCGCGGCGGGAATGAGCGGCCCGATGGCTGCACCTGGCGCCAGCACCGGCTGCGGCCATTTCTCCTCGAGTTCGGAGAGGCCCACCGCCTTCAGGAGCGAGCGCGGCACGCCGCCATGGTCCGTCTGGTAATGCCAGCGGTTGGCGGCATTGCCGAGCGAGCCCACCCAGCGCCCGGTGAGGCGCAGGTTGATATAGTCCTGGTATTCGCCCACCCTGGCGGCGCGGGCGAAGATCTCCGGCTGGTGGCGCTTCATCCACAGCGACTTGGGGATCATCCATTCGGCCGACACCGGCCCGGCGCCGCCGCCGTTCACCCGCAGGAAGGGATCACGCGTGGCCGCCACCTCATCAGCCTCGGCGGCGGCGCGCACGTCCATCCAGATCATGCAGGGGCGGAGCGGCGTTCCGGCG
>DAISVW010000474.1:0-1875 GCA_036826695.1 Aestuariivirga sp. | reverse complement strand
TCTGCATGGCGTGGTGAGCCGCCTCACTTGGCAGAAGGGCATGGACGTGCTGGCCCTCTGCCTTGACCGGCTGGTGGACTCGGGCGCCCGGCTCGCCCTGATCGGCACCGGCGAGCCGGCCATCGAAAAGGCCATCAACGAAGCCGCAGCCCGCCACAAAGGTCTGATCGGCACGGTCATCGGCTATGACGAGGCGCTGTCGCATCTCGTGCAGGCGGGCGCTGACACCATCCTGGTGCCATCACGCTTCGAGCCCTGTGGCCTCACCCAGCTTTATGCGCTGCGCTATGGCGCGGTGCCCGTTGTGGCGCGCACCGGCGGCCTCAACGACACGGTGATCGACGCCAATGACGCCGCCATCAAGGCTGGCGTGGCCACCGGCTTCCAGTTCGCGCCCGTCGATGAGCTATCCCTCGAACAGGCCCTGATGCACGCCACCCGCTGCTTCGACAACAAGCCTCTCTGGCGCGGCATTCAGAAAAGCGGCATGGCAACCGACCTGTCCTGGGAGCAGAGCGCGGCGGCCTATGCGGCGCTCTACCGCGGCCTGCTGAAAGCCTGAGAACCGGCCTTGAACCACAATCCAGTCCGCACCGGACATATTCCCCTGGGCGTTACGCTCGTGGCCGGCGGCGCCCATGCCGGGGTCGTGTCGCGCCATGCCACGCGCATTCATGTCTCGATTTTCGAAGGCGATGAGGAAGTGGCGCGGCTGCCGCTCACCGAGCGGCTGGGCGACATACACGCAGGCTTCGTGCCCGGTCTCGCGGCGGGCATGCATTACGGTCTGCGCGCCGAAGGCCCCTGGGCGCCGGAGGAGGGGCACCGCTTCGACATGGCCAAGCTGTTGCTCGACCCCTATGCCACAGCGCTCACGGGAGCCTTTCAGCATCACCCGGACCTGATGCAGCGCGGCGCCGAAACGTCCGCGCTGGTGCCCAAAGCCATCGCCGGACATGCAGCTGCCGATGCCGCGCCGCTGCCGCCACACCGCCCAGCCTTCATCTATGAAATTCCGGTCAAGGCTTTCACCCAGCGCCACCCCGGCGTGCCGCCTGAAAAGCGCGGCACCGTGGCAGCATTGGCTGAGCCCGCCATCATCGCGCATCTGAAGACACTCGGTGTGGATACGGTCGAGCTGATGCCGCTCACCGCGTGGATCGACGAGCGGCATTTGCCGGCCCTCGGCCTTTCCAATGCCTGGGGCTACAACCCGGTGAGCTTCATGGCGCCGGACCCGCGGCTGGCGCCGGGCGGCCTTGCCGAAATCCGCGCCGCCGTCACGGCTTTGCATGAGGCTTGCATTCGCGTGGTGCTGGACATGGTGTTCAACCACAGCGGTGAAAGCGATGTTCACGGCACGACACTCTCGTTCCGAGGCCTCGACCACGCGCTCTATTACCGCCATGCCGGCGGGACGCTGATCAACGACACCGGCTGCGGCAACACACTGGCGCTCGCCGAGCCCCCGGTGATGCGGCTCGCCATGGATGCGATGCGGAGCTGGGGCAGCCGCACCGGCGTCGATGGCTTCCGTTTCGACCTTGCCACCGTTCTGGGGCGGCGGGCGCGGGGCTTCGAGCCCAATGCGCCATTGCTGGCGGCGATCGAGCAGGACCCGCAGCTCTCCCGCCTCATCATGATCGCCGAACCATGGGATGTGGGGCCGGGCGGCCACCAGCTTGGCCGGTTTCCGGCGCGCTGGCAGGAGTGGAACGGCCGCTACCGCGACGACGTCCGCCGCTTCTGGCGCGGCGAGCCTGGCATGGCTGGCGCCTTCGCCACCCGCATTGCGGGCTCGTCCGACATTTTCGCCGCACAGACGCGGCCACCCTCGGCCAGCGTCAATTTCCTTGCCGCGCATGATGGCTTTAC
>DAISVW010000473.1:0-1883 GCA_036826695.1 Aestuariivirga sp. | reverse complement strand
GCCAGCCCCGCATCGACCCCGGCCCGCACATATTCAAGCCCGTCGGCCAGCGTATAGGCGAGCTCCAGATCCGCGGTCGCCCCCGCCTCCTGCATGTGGTAGCCGGAGATTGAGATCGAGTTGAACTTCGGCATATGCGCCGATGTGTAGCGGAAAATGTCGGAAACGATCTTCATCGAAGCCTTGGGCGGATAGATGAAGGTGTTGCGGACCATGAACTCCTTCAGAATGTCATTCTGTATGGTGCCCGCCAGCTTCTCCGGCGGCACGCCCTGTTCCTCACCCGCCACGATGTAGAGCGCCATCACCGGCAGCACCGCGCCGTTCATGGTCATCGACACGGTCATCTTGTCGAGCGGGATGCCGTCGAACAGCGTGCGCATGTCATAGATCGAATCGATGGCGACACCCGCCATGCCGACATCGCCCGCCACGCGCGGATGGTCCGAGTCATAGCCGCGGTGGGTGGCGAGGTCGAAGGCGATGGAAAGCCCCATCTGGCCCGCCGCCAGGTTGCGGCGGTAGAAGGCGTTGGAATCCTCCGCCGTGGAGAAGCCGGCATATTGCCGGATGGTCCAGGGCTGGGTGGTGTACATGGTGGGGTAGGGGCCGCGCAGGAATGGCGGCAGGCCGGGCCAGGTCGCCAGAAAATCGATGCCGCCCATGTCTTCCGGGCCATAGGCGCCCTTGACGCGGATGCCCTCGGGGGTTTCCCAGTCATGACCGGAAAGTCCGTCCACGGATGATGACATGAATGGCACCGATGAGAAGTCCGGAAGCCGGCTCATGGCGCGGCCTCCGTCTCCGGCGCGTATTCCTGCTTCAGCGGATAGGCGGAGGTGCCGATGACCGGCAGGTTCAGCCCCCTGGAAGGATCGGGCTCCGGCCAGTCGCCCGCTTCCGCCGCCTGGAACACCGCCCAGGCGGCCTCGCACAGGCCCCGCGTATAGGCTTCGATGTAACCGGCGCCGGATGCGGGGTCTGCCACCCGCCACAGATTCGCTTCCGCGATCAGCACGTTCTGGACGTTGCGCGCCACCCGCCGCGCGATGGCGTTGGGCAGGCCCTGGGCCAGCGAGAAGGGCAGCACGGTGATCGAATCCGCCCCACCCAGCCCGGCGCCGAACACCGCCGCGGTGGCGCGCAGAATGTTGGTGTGCGGATCGCGCTTCGCCAGCATCCGCCAGGAGGTTTCGGCATGGAGCCTGAGCGGCGCATCCGGAAGGCCCGCGGCATCGAGCACGCGGCGCCACATCAGCCGCATGGCGCGGAACTTGGCGAGCGTGGCAAACATGTCCTGGGCTGCTGCGAGCGTTACGCCCACGGCGCGCACCAGATGCACGTCATTGAGGGCGGAGAGCCGCCGCATGCTGGCGACCGCGGCCGCCAGCGTGGCGCCAAGCTCCTGGGCGTCGGTCGCGCCCCGCTCGTGCCAGTCGCGGCCGTCCGCTTCCATATAGGGGCCGGTATAGCCAAGGCGCGCCAGTTCCGCGGCATCATCGGGCGAGTCGCAGGCGAAACTGATGGAGTGCCGCTCGGGGTCGATAGGCTGGCGGGCGATGAGCCCGGCCAGCGCCATTGCGGCATCGCCCTCGAGTTTCAGCGACACCGCATGGAGGTGAACCCCCTCCAGCACCCGCGCCAGACTTGCGGCATCGAAGCCGAGCCCGCGCGTCGTGGCTGGCTCACGCGTCACCAGCACGCGGCCGGTGGCGCCATTTTCGAGATCATCGAGGGCCTGGGCATTGGCGCGAGCCTGCTCGGGGTGGTCCACCCGCTGGAACACTGTCCCTGGGGCCTGCAAGGGCCGCGCGGCAAGCGGGCCCGGCAGCTGCGCGTAGAGCGGCGCCAGCCTGATACCGTCGGGGGTATGCCGCATGAGC
>DAISVW010000472.1:0-1892 GCA_036826695.1 Aestuariivirga sp. | reverse complement strand
TGATGAACGGCTGGTGGCAGGCGCTGTTCTGGCTGGTCATCGCCGCGGTGGCCCTGCTGTTTCTGCCCGCGGTCCGGGCTTTCGCCGAATCGCAAAGAGCATCCGCGGCGCTTGCGAAGGGCGATCTCGTCACCGCCCGCATCGAGACGGCGGCTTCGCGCGAGAATAGCTGGCTCACCTTCGGCTGGGGCGCCTTCGCGCTGATCATCCTCGGCTTCGCCAGCTTCGTGATGATGAACGACGCGGCGGTGGGCCACACCTTCTTCTATCTGCCGCTGATTCAGGAAAAGTGGTGGCTGGTGACGCGCCAGTTCCTGATCAACAACATCTTCATCTTCGTGGTGGCGGAAATCCTGGTGCTGATCTGGGGCCTCGTCGTGGCGCTGGCGCGCCTGATGCCCGGCAAGGCCGGCCAGCCGATCCGCGCGCTGGCCATTCTCTATTGCGACATCTTCCGCGGTCTTCCCGCCATCGTGACGCTCTACCTGATCGGCTTCGGCATTCCCACCTCGGGGCTTCCAGACCTGATCGTCCCGCATATCGTGGGTCTGTTCACAGATCTGTCGTCCATGACGGTGGCGGAACAGCGCGCCGCCACGCGCATTCCGGTGACCTGGTGGTGCATCCTGGCGCTCACGCTGACCTATGGCGCCTATGTCGCCGAGGTCTACCGCGCCGGCATCGAGAGCATTCACTGGAGCCAGGTCTCGGCGGCCCGCTCACTGGGCCTCTCCTACATGCAGACCATGCGCCATGTCGTGGTGCCGCAGGCGGTGCGCCGCATCATGGCGCCGCTGCTCAATGATTTCATCGGCCTCCAGAAGGACACCGCCCTTGTCCAGGTGGTGGGCGTGATCGATGCCTTCAACCAGTCGCGCATCATCGCGTCCAACGCCTTCAACCTGTCGGCGGTGACCATCGTGGCGATCCTGTTCGTGGTGATCACCATTCCGCAGGCGCGTTTCGTCGACCGGCTGATCGAGCGCGACAACGCCCGCATGCGGGCCGGGGGCTGATCGCATGGCCTTTCTCGAGATCCGCGACGTCGAGAAGGAATTCGGCCCCGTGCGCGTGCTGCGCGGCGTCAATCTCAGCGTCGACGAGCATCAGGTGGTCTGCCTGATCGGGCCTTCGGGCTGCGGCAAGTCCACGCTTCTGCGCTGCATCAACGGGCTGGAGAAAATCCAGGGTGGCGAAATCCGCCTGATGAACGACCGCGTCTCGGGGCCGGGCGTCGACGTCAACCGGCTGCGCCGGGATGTCGGCATCGTGTTCCAGAGCTTCAACCTGTTCCCGCACATGAGCGTGCTTGAAAACGTCACGCTGGCGCCGACCAAGGTGCTGAAGCTGCCGCGCGCCGAGGCCGAGGCCAGGGCCATGGCGCTCCTGAAGCGCATCGGGCTTGAAGCAAAGTCAGGAGAGTATCCCGACCGGCTCTCGGGCGGCCAGCAACAGCGCGTCGCCATCGTCCGGGCGCTGGCCATGGAACCGAAGGTGATGCTGCTCGACGAGATCACCTCGGCGCTTGATCCGGAGCTCGTCTCGGAAGTGCTGAACATCGTGCGCGATCTCGCGCATCAGGGCATGACCATGCTGCTCGCCACCCATGAAATGGGCTTTGCCCGCGAAGTGGCCTCCAAGGTCTGCTTTCTCTATGAAGGCGTGGTGCACGAGGAAGGCCCGCCGGAGCAGATCTTCGGGAACCCGCGCGAGGAAAGAACCCGCGCCTTCCTCAAGCGCATCATCGAGGCCGGAAGGCTATAGGCGACCGGCGGGCAAGGACCCGCCCCTCGTCGGACGGGCACCTAGCCGTTGACGACCTTCGGGCCATGGCCCTGCGCGACCCCGGCGCCGAAAAGATCGATGCTCCGTTCAATCTCGGCATCGGTGTG
>DAISVW010000471.1:0-1911 GCA_036826695.1 Aestuariivirga sp. | reverse complement strand
GCGGCCGGTTTCCGCGCCCGGCGACGATCACGGCGGCGCCGGTCGCCTGCCTCACCTTCTGTGCGAAGGGCGCAACATAGCCCTGGTCATTGGCCATCGACGGCACGATATGGGTCGCACCTGAGGCCGTGGCCGACGTTCCCGCAATGACGTTCAGGTAATCGAGCTCCGGAGACAGCGCCCGGGCAATCGCCAGTGACTCGTCCTCGACGAGGCCATCCTCGTCATGTTCATCGCCCGACATGCGCAGGCCGACGATGAAGTTGTCCGGCACCCGGCTTCGGATTGTTGCGATGGCTTCCCGTGTGAAGCGCAGCCGGTTTTCGAAAGAACCGCCATACTGGTCTTCCCGGCGGTTCACTCTCGCATTCATGAACTGCGCCGGGAGGTAACCATGGCTGGCCACGATCTCGACGCCATCGGCGCCGGCCTCGGCCATGCGCCGCGCGGCGGACCCGAACCCCTCGACGATCTCGCCGATCAGCGCTTGCGGCATCTCGCGCGGGATGACCTTGAAGCGCTCCGACGGCGCGTGCGAGGGCGCAAAGGCGGGCTGCACCACGCCGTCGGGCCTGCCCAGCAATTCGCGGCCGGGGTGGAAGAGCTGCACGAAGACCCTCGCCCCTTCTTGATGTATGGCATTCACAAGGCCAGCGAAAGGCTTGATACAACTGTCCGAAGTGCCCATCAGCAGCGCTTCGGTGTAGCGCGCGGTTTCATGCACGCCGACCACCTGGATGACGATCAGTCCCGCGCCACCCCGGGCCCTGGCCCGCTGATAGGCGATCAGCGCGTCCGAGGGCAATCCGCCTTCAGGCAAATAGGTGTCGTGACCGGTCGAGAAGATGCGGTTGCGGATTTCGACCGACCTGATGCGGAAGGGAGAGAACAGATGCGGGAACTGCATGGCCGCGGAGACTAGACGTTTTCGCGCCGCCGATGAAGGGCCGAGACAATCCGCCACCCGTCAGGTCAGTCGCAGCAACGCCCTCCGGGGGCAGCGGAGGGCGGAGCCTGCCAAGCGGTGTGGGGCGACACCGTGAGCAGCCGGAACCACTGGGCGAGAGGTTCCGGCATTTCCAATCCGATCCGGCTCAGTCCTCGCCGGCGTCCGCATCCTTCTCGGCGGCGTTGCTGAGCGCCGCGGCAAGAATGCCGGCGTTCGACCGGATGGTCGATTCGATCCCATTGGCGATATCGGGGTTCTGGCGCAGGAAGTTCTTGGCATTCTCGCGGCCCTGGCCGATGCGCTCGCCATTATAGGAGAACCAGGAGCCGGACTTTTCGACCACGCCGGCAGTCACGCCCAGATCGACCAGTTCGCCGACCTTGGAAATGCCCTCGCCATACATGATGTCGAATTCGACCTGCTTGAACGGCGGGGCCACCTTGTTCTTGACGACCTTGACGCGGGTCTGGTTGCCGACCACCTCGTCGCGCTCCTTGATGGCGCCGATGCGGCGGATGTCGAGGCGCACCGAGGCATAGAACTTCAGCGCATTGCCGCCGGTCGTTGTTTCCGGCGACCCGAACATCACGCCGATCTTCATGCGGATCTGGTTGATGAAGACCACCATGCAGTTGGTCTTGGAAATGGAGCCGGTCAGCTTGCGCAGCGCCTGGCTCATCAGCCGGGCCTGCAGGCCGGGCAATTGATCGCCCATCTCGCCTTCGAGTTCGGCGCGCGGCGTCAGCGCAGCCACCGAGTCGATCACCAGCACCTCGACGGCGCCCGAGCGCACCAGCGTGTCGGCGATTTCCAGCGCCTGCTCGCCAGTGTCGGGCTGCGAGATCAGAAGGTCATCGACCTTGACGCCGAGCTTTCGGGCATAGACGGGGTCGAGCGCGTGCTCGGAGTCGATGAAGGCGCAGATGCCGCCGCGCTTCTGGGCTTCGGCGATGGTCTGCAGC
>DAISVW010000470.1:0-1942 GCA_036826695.1 Aestuariivirga sp. | reverse complement strand
GCTCACCCCCCCGCCCGCCTACCGCGTCGAGCGCTTCTTCGGCGGCTTCCTGCCGTGGCAGCTGCGCGCCGTCGCGCTGACGCGCGCCACCGCCTACCCCGGCCACGCCGGCAATCGCAGCGATGCTTGACACGACGATGTGAAACGTGCCGAGCCTCGCCGTGCTAGGTCTTGAGGATTGAACGTCCCGCATAAGCCGCCTGAGACCCCAGTTCTTCCTCGATGCGAAGAAGCTGATTGTACTTGGCCAGCCGGTCTGAGCGCGCCAGCGAGCCGGTCTTGATCTGACCGCAGTTTGTGGCAACAGCAAGGTCGGCGATGGTCGAGTCCTCGGTTTCGCCGGAGCGGTGCGACATGACGGCGGCATAGGCCGCCTTGTGCGCCATGGAAACGGCTTCCAGCGTTTCGGTGAGCGAGCCGATCTGGTTCACCTTCACCAAAATGGCGTTGGCGACATGGCTCGAGATGCCCTCCTTGAGGCGGCGCGTGTTGGTGACAAACAGATCATCGCCCACCAGCTGGTGCGTGGCGCCGATCAGCCTTGTCACTTCCCGCCAGCCTTCCCAGTCGTCCTCAGCCATGCCGTCCTCGATCGAGAAGATCGGATAGGCGCGGGCCAGCTTGGCGAGATATTCGGCCTGCTTGACGATCGAGCGCTTCTTGCCCTCGCCCTCGTAGTCATAGACGCCGTTCTTGAAGAATTCGGTGGCCGCGCAATCGAGCGCCAGCATCACGTCATCGCCCGGCTTGTAGCCGGCCTGCGCAACCGCAGTCATCACGAAATCGAGCGCCGCCTCGGCCGAGGGCAGGTTGGGCGCGAAGCCGCCTTCATCCCCGACATTGGTGTTGTGGCCGGCTTTCTTGAGCGCGGCTTTCAGCGTGTGGAAAATCTCAGCACCCATGCGCAGGCCTTCGCGGAAGCTCTGCGCGCCCACCGGCATGATCATGAATTCCTGGAAGTCGATCGGGTTGTCTGCGTGGGCGCCGCCATTGATGATGTTCATCATCGGCACCGGCAGCAGATGCGCGGAAGCGCCGCCCACATAGCGGTAGAGCGGCAGGCCGGAGGCATCGGCGGCCGCCTTGGCTGTAGCGAGCGAGACGCCCAGAATGGCATTGGCGCCGAGGCGGCTCTTGTTGGGCGTGCCGTCAAGCTCGATCATGGCGCGGTCGATGGCGATCTGGTCCTCGGCCTCCATGCCGGCCAGAGCGTCGAAGATTTCGCCGTTCACGGCGGCCACCGCCCTGGTCACCCCCTTGCCGAGGTAGCGGGCCTTGTCGCCGTCGCGGAGTTCCACCGCCTCATGGGCACCCGTCGAGGCGCCAGAGGGAACCGCGGCGCGGCCCATGGAACCGTCTTCCAGCACCACGTCCACCTCGACCGTCGGGTTGCCGCGGCTGTCGAGAATTTCGCGGGCGGTGATGTCGATGATGGTGGTCATGGCGGAGGCTCCCCTGTGCAATGCGCGCGCTTATGGCGGCTCCGCGTGACCAATGCAAGACAGCGCTCAGGCCGCCTTGGCGACCCGGTCCAGCGCCATCAGTGTTCTCAGCAGCTTCTCGATCTCATCGAGCGGCACCATGTTGGGGCCGTCGGAAGGCGCGTTGTCCGGGTCCTGGTGGGTCTCGATGAACACGCCCGCCACCCCCACCGCCACGGCGGCCCGCGCCAGCACCGGCACCATGCGGCGGTCGCCTCCTGAGGCGGTGCCCTGCCCGCCCGGTTGCTGCACCGAGTGCGTGGCGTCGAAGATCACCGGCGCGCCGGTTTCCGCCATGACCGGCAGCGCCCGCATGTCGGAGACCAGCGTGTTGTAGCCGAAGGACGCGCCCCTCTCGGTGAGCAGCACATTGGGGTTGCCGCTGTCGACGATCTTGGCCAGCACGTTCTTCATGAACCAGGGGGCGAGAAACTGGCCTTTCTTGACATTGATCACCCGGC
>DAISVW010000469.1:0-1946 GCA_036826695.1 Aestuariivirga sp. | reverse complement strand
GAACGCTGGCCGACAAGGCGCTACAGGAGCCGGTCACCATCACCTAGAATGGCCGTGACCGGCGGGTCGTGATCTCCGCCGAGGAATACTCTCGCCTGAAGCGCCGGGAGCGCCGGGTGGTGAAGCTCGAAGACTTCACGGACGAGGAGATGGCACTGATTGTGGCCACGGAACCGGCGCCAGAAGATGCTGTGCTGGATCAGGAACTGCGCGGCTGGAAGCCGTGACATGGCCGGTGCCGCGTCCCGGGCTGGTCATCCGCTATGCCTATCTCTGGGAGCGCGAAGCGAAGGCCGGGCAGGAAGAGGGTGTCAAGGACCGTCCCTGCGCAATTGTCCTCGTACTGCTGCGTGAGGGGCGACATCCGGTTGTCCGCGTTCTGCCGATTACCCACACGCCGCCGCCTGACCCGGCTGGCGCTGTGGAAATCCCCCTAGCCACCAAGCAGCGTCTGGGTCTGGACTCGGCGCGGTCTTGGGTGGTGCTTGATGAAGCAAATGATTTCATCTGGCCAGGACCTGACCTGCGGCCAGCGCTGGCCGGCGATCTATCAACCGTCGCATATGGTATGCTGCCGCCCGGGTTCATGTCCGTGCTCAGGGACCGCCTGCTTGCCCGCTATCGGCAGAAACGCATCCGGCCTGTAACACGCTCCGACTAGTGGGTCTTCCGGAGGAAGCGGAGGGAGGCCCCGCGGCGCCTTTGCCGGCTACCCCCTTTCACCTTGCTTCCGCCCCCCGAATAGGATTGACAACCGGGCATGACCGAACTCGAAGACCAGCCGCTGCGCGATGAATGGGGGGTGATCGAACCCGCCTATCTCGCCCGCGTGGCGGAGGCGCTGGATGGCGGCAATCACAAGGCGCTGCGCCAGCTGACCCGCGATCTCCATGCCGCCGACCTCGCCGACGTGATCGAGGCGCTGGACCAGCCGGACCGCATCCGGCTGATCGCGGCGCTCGGCCGGTCCTTCGACGCCGAGGCGCTGGCCGAGCTCGACGAGGGCGTGCGCGATGCGCTGATGGAGGCGCTGCCCAACGATATCATCGCCTCGGCGGTGAAGAAGCTCGACACCGATGATGCGCTCTACCTGATCGAGGACCTCGAGCGCGACGACCAGCGCGAAATCCTCGCCAAGGTGTCCAAGGAAGACCGGGTGGCGCTCACCCGGGCGCTGGATTTCCCCGAGAACACCGCCGGCCGCCTGATGAAGACCGAATTCGTGGCGGTGCCGGCCTCCTGGACGGTCGCCGAAGCCAACAGCTACATCCGCACCGGCAGGCATCTGCCGGAACAGTTAATAGAGGTCTATGCGGTCGCCCCCGGCTTTCACCTGGAGGGCAAGGTGAAGCTGGCGCGGCTGCTGCGCCAGCCGGGCGACAAGACGGTGGCCGCGATCATGGATACCGAGCAGACAGTGTTCAAAGCCAGCGACGACCAGGCCGACGTGGCCTACCGCTTCGACAAGTACAACCTCGTCTCGGCCGCGGTGACCGACGACGGCGGCCGGCTGATCGGCACGCTGATGGCCGACGACATCGTCGATGTGATCCAGGAAGAGGCGGCGGGGCAAGTGCTGCATCTGGGCGGGGTGGGCGCTGAGGAGGCGATCGGCAACACGGTGGCGGTCACCACCCGTTCGCGCTTCGCCTGGCTGTTCGTCAATCTGCTCACCGCCGTGCTGGCCTCCTGGGTGATCTCGCTCTTTGGCGCGACCATCGACCAGATGGTGGCGCTGGCCATTCTGATGCCGATCGTCGCCTCGATGGGCGGCAATGCCGGAACCCAGACCATGACCGTGGCCGTGCGGGCGCTGGCCACCCGCACGCTGTCGCCGGTCAATGCGCTGCGCTTCCCGCTGCGCGGATGCACGGTGGGCTTGATCACTGGCGTGCTGTTGGCGCTCCTCGTCGGGGTGTTTGGCTGGCTGGGGGTCGGGTCGGAGC
>DAISVW010000468.1:0-1947 GCA_036826695.1 Aestuariivirga sp. | reverse complement strand
CCGCGAGCAACAGTACAACACGCGCTGCGTGGTCAAGGAGTCGAAAAAGCCAGGATAAGCATAACTCGCTGCAACGGACCTGCAGGAAAAGGGCATCGGCAAGCCTCTCGCGGCGATGAATCTTGTCGTCAACAATGGCAAGGGGCCGATGTATTCGGAGGAAGCCATCGAAAATGCCGAGGCCGACATGATGGCCCAGGCGACCGGCGAGAATACCGATGGCCTGATGGCGCGCTATCCGAAGGCGGTGGCCCGCAATTTCGACAGCGACGCCCGCATCACCGAAATGGACGCGCTCATCGCCTATCTGCAGATGCTGGGCACGCTCGTCGATTTCTCCACCTTCAAGGCCGATCTGGCGAGGTAAGCGATGGAAACCTACACCGCCCTGCGGCAACTCGCGGACAGCTGGGGACTTCTCGTGCTGTTCATCATCTTCATCGGAATCGTCCTCTACGCCTTCAGGCCCGGCTCCAGGGCCAAATACGAAGACGTGGCCAGGATACCCCTTCAGAAAACCGATCCCGAGGACTGACCCATTGAAAACAACATCGAAAAGGATGACGTCTCGCGCACCGCGACGACCGGGCAGGAATGGGACCGCATCAAGGAACTCAACACCCCGCTGCCACGCTGGTGGCGCTACACCTTCTACGCCACGGTGATCTGGGGCATCGCCTACACCATCGCCTATCCCGCCTGGCCGATGCTGCCATCGGCGACGCCCGGTCTGCTCGGCTGGTCGTCGCGCGCCACGCTCGATCAGCAGATGGCAACCGCCCGGGAGGCGCAGAAAGCCAATCTCGACAAGATCGCCGCGATGAGCGTCGACGACATCCTGAAGGACCCGCAGCTCCTGTCCTTCGCGCAGGCCGGCGGCGCTGCGGCCTTCAAGGTCAACTGCGTGCAGTGCCACGGCTCGGGTGCTGCGGGCTTCGCCGGCTATCCCAATCTCAACGACGACGACTGGCTGTGGGGCGGCACGCCTGACGCGCTCTACGCCACGCTCAAGCATGGCATCCGCTACGCAGCCGATCCCGATACGCGGGACTCGCAGATGCCGGCCTTCGGCGCTGACGGCATCCTGTTGCCGGAGCAGATCGATCAGGTGGCGAATTACGTGGTGTCGATGTCGGGCGGCGAGGCCGATGCCGCCAAGGCTGAAACCGGCAAGACGATCTTCGCCGAGAACTGCGCCTCCTGCCACGGCGAGGACGGCAAGGGGCTGCGGGAGTTCGGCGCGCCCAACCTCACCGACAAGATCGCGCTTTATGGCGGCACGCTGGACAACATCAAGTCGCAGATCGTCAAGCCGCGCCTGGGCGTCATGCCGGGCTGGACACACCGGCTGGATGACGCCACCATCAAGCAGCTTGCCGTCTATGTCCACACGCTGGGCGGCGGCGAACCCACGCCTGCCGCCACCCAGTAGATGGCGGAGGCCGCCGACATGGCTGGCGCCCCGCATGCCGGGGTCGCCAGGGAAGACGCCGAGGCCGTCAACAAGGCGCAGAACCGATCACTTTACGCCTCTCGCATTGCCATTCACCCCAGGGCGGCGCATGGGCCGTTCCGGCGGCTGAAATGGATTCTCCTCGTCGTCCTGCTCGGCATCTATTACGTTTCGCCCTGGCTGCGCTGGGACAGGCCGGGCGATGCACCCGACCAGGCGATCCTGATCGATCTCGCCAACCGGCGCTTCTATTTCTTCTTCATCGAGATCTGGCCGCAGGAATTCTATTATGTGGCGGGGCTGCTGATCATGGCGGGCGTCGGGCTGTTCCTGGTCACGTCGCTGTTCGGCCGCGCCTGGTGCGGTTATGCCTGCCCGCAGACCGTATGGACCGATCTCTACATGCTGGTCGAAAGCAGGATCGAGGGCGACCGCAACGCCCGCATCCGCCTCGATGCCGCGCCCTGGACGGCCGGCAAGATCGCCAGGCGGTC
>DAISVW010000467.1:0-1955 GCA_036826695.1 Aestuariivirga sp. | reverse complement strand
AGATGGATTGCCGCGGCATTGCACGAGAGTTTCTTTTTCAATAACAACCCATTTTGCCTGTCCAGTAATCAATCGGGAGAGTTTCAATGTCTGATGCGCCGGATAATGTCAGCACCTATGGCTATGAATTCACGCAGGATTGGTTTTCGCGCTTCATTCCGACCTGGGATTGGATACTTACGCGCTTGAAGCCATCAAGAATCCTGGAAATTGGCTCTTTCGAAGGGCGTTCAGCTTGTTATTTGATTGAGAAATGCCCCAGTTTTGTTGAGAATCGCATTTCCATCACATGTGTAGACACCTGGGAGGGGAGCATAGAACACAAGCCTGGCGGAACCTCCGAATCGGTAATGACGGAGGTAGAGAACCGGTTTGATCGTAATACCAAGCTTGCGCTTATGCGGGCTGCAGGAAGGGGTGAGTTCACAAAAATTAAACAGAATTCGCGTGACGCTCTGGCGGGCTTCATCGCCGCCGGTCATTTGGAAAGTTTTGATCTGATTTACATAGATGGTTCTCATGAATCTCCCGATGTCCTCACTGACGGTGTCATGGCATTCCCATTGCTGCGAGTGGGTGGGACACTTATTTTTGATGACTATGTCTGGTCCGACCAATTGCCTCAACGTCGCGATCCGTCGAGAATGCCAAAACCCGCGATTGATGCTTTCGTGAATATCTTTCATAGAAAGCTGGCGCTTTACCAATGGCTGCCCCTTTGGCAGTTCTATTTGCAGAAAGTTGCTCGGTGAAACAGTCTGCGAACGCCGTCGAAACCTGTTTAAATATTCATGTTTCTTCCTGACACTGAGTCCAAGACTTAAGGTTGTCCTAAGATTCCAGCAACAATGTCGAAGAACGAATTGCTTCAGGGACAATGTCCTGCCATTCTCTCGTGTAAGGGGAGCTTGGAATTATAGAACCAGCGGCGTATTCCGGCAGCCATGGCTTCCGGTATGGTAAGAGTGTTCTTTATAGGAGAGATTACATCGTGTCCGAAAATGGCCTTACCTTCAATGCCACGTCATATGATTTCACACGCGAATGGTTCGCCGCGAATATTCCGGCGTGGCAGCGTATTTTTCAACAGGAAAAGCCGCGCCATACGCTCGAAATCGGCTCCTTCGAAGGAAGATCAGCCTGTTACACAATCGAACAGCTCGGCACCCTTGCGGCAAGTGAGGCTTCCCTGACCTGCATAGATAACTGGGTTGGGGGTCAGGAACATCGCGATTCCAGCGGTTTTTACCGGGCGACAATGAGTGACGTGGAACGTCGCTTTGACCACAATACAAGTATCGCGCTCGCGAAGGTGGCCAATCGGGTCACCCTGCACAAGATCAAGCAGAATTCGCATGATGGGCTTTTACAGCTTTTGGCCACTGGCCCGCGGGAGCGTTTCGATCTGATCTTCATTGATGGCTCACACGAAGCGCCCGACGTGCTTGCTGATGCGGTGCTGGCTTTTCCACTATTGCGTGTTGGCGGAACGCTTATCTTCGATGACTATATCTGGTCCGATCAGGTGCCCCAGAAGCGCGACCCCTTGCGTATGCCAAAGCCTGCGATTGACGCTTTCGTCAATATATATCAGCGAAAAATAGAATTCTATCATCGTCTGCCACTATGGCAGCTCTATTTGCGTAAAGTGGCACCCTAAGAAACGGCCATCAGGCCGGATCGGAGAAGATCAACATGCCCAACCCCCTGATCCAAGACGCCGGCCGCATCCGCGATTTTTCCAGCGCCATTGCGAAGGGCGACATCACGGCTGAAGCCCTGGTGCGCCGCTATCTGGACCGCATCGCCACCGTTGATGTTGAGGTAAAAGCCTGGATTCATGTACTGGCCGATACCGCGCTGGCCGAAGCGCGCGCTTTGGATGCCGAACGCATGGCCGGCAAGATCCGTGGGCCGCTGCATGGTATTCCTGTTGGCATCAAGGATGTGATTGA
>DAISVW010000466.1:0-1978 GCA_036826695.1 Aestuariivirga sp. | reverse complement strand
CCTCCGGATCGTCTCGCGAACCTCGCGGATCTGGTTGGGGTCGAGGCCGCTCGTGGGCTCGTCGAGGATCAGCACGTCGGGCTCGTGCAGGAGCAACTGCGCGATGACGACCCGCTGACCTCGAGCCTCTAAACCGCCGCCATGGGTGCGGTGGTCACCAGCCTGATCGTGCCGTGGTTCTGGGCCTGGCCCTCGGCTTTCGAGTGGCTGCTCCTGGTGGCAAGCGGCGTGGCGGGCGGTCTTGGACATATGTTCCTGATCCGCGCCTTCCGGTCAGCGCCGGCCTCGGTGGTGGCGCCCTTCAGCTATTCCTCGCTGCTGTGGGCAGCCCTGTTCGGCTATCTGATCTGGGACGACTGGCCGGATATCTGGACCTGGGCGGGTGCGGCGCTGATCGTCGGCTCGGGGCTCTACATCTTCCAGCGTGAGCGCCGCCCGGAAACCGCGGTGCCCAGCTCATGACTCCCCCCGACAGCAACGCCCGCCGCAACCTGATCGGCATCGCCTCGCTGTGCGTTGGCGTTTTCATCTTCTCGATCCAGGATGCGATCCTGAAAGGCCTGAGCGGCACCCATGCCGTGACGCTTGCCATCGTGCTGCGCTCGCTGGTGGGCCTGCCGATCCTGCTGGTGATGGTGCATTACGAGGCGGGTCTGAAGGCGCTGAAGACGCGGAACTGGCGTCTCCTCATCGCTCGCGGGCTGATCCTGCTCGTCTCCTACACCACGTATTACATGGCCTTTCCGGCGCTGCCGCTGGCCGAGGCCATCGCGCTGTTCTTCACCTCGCCGATCTTCGTCACCCTGCTGGCGGCAGTGTTCCTGCGCGAGCGGGTGTCGCTCAAATCCTGGGCGGCGGTGATCGCGGGTTTCGTGGGCGTGCTGATCATCCTGAGGCCGGGAACCGGGTTGTTCGAACCTGCCGCCCTGCTCAGCCTGTTCAGCGCCGCGGCCTATGCGCTGTCGATGATCCTGGCGCGGCGCTATGGCGCCGAGGAGCCGACCACCGTCATGGCCTTCTATGTCAACGGTGTCTACATGGTGGCGGCTGCGCTGATCGCGCTCGGCTTCCACGCGGCGGGCATCACCGCCTTCGGCCATCCCAGCCTCGATTTCCTGGTCCGTCCCTGGGCCATGCCGGACCTGCGCGATCTGCTCCTGATGGGCCTGTGCGGGGTCATCGCGGCGGTGGCCATGTCACTCCTCACCCATGCCTACCGGCTGGCCAAGGCCAATCTGGTCACGGTGTTCGAATACACCGGCATGCTGTGGGTGCCGCTGTGGGGCTATCTGCTGTTCGCCGAGGTTCCGGCCGTGACGACGGTCATCGGCACGGCGGTGATCATCGCCGCGGGGCTCTACGCGGTCAGGGCGTCCGGCGGGCGCTGACGCTCTAAGGCGCCACCGTTTCGCTCAGCACCCGGAAATCGCCGACATAGCTCTTCTCAACCCCCGGATTGGGCTTGACCAGCAGGATCACGCCGGTGCCGCGCACCCGCCCGGGGATTGCAAAGCTCTGGGGTTCTCCGGATCGCGGCAGGCTGAAACTGAACACCTGCAATCCTGCGCCGCTCACCGAAGACTCCGGCATCACCGTAACATCGACCGAGGCTGCCATGCTCGCGGGGTCGACACCAACCGGCGGATGATAATCGATGGCTGTCACCTCATGAGTCTGGCCATCCGGAAATGCTATCTGGATGCTCAACTCCTCTTCTGGCGGCGTGATGGCCACGAACGTGTCTTCCGCGCCATCGAACAGGCTTGCAAGTGCATAGCGGCCCTCTGCGCCATCCTTCATTGCCGAGGTGATGTGTGCGCCCTTGGTGAGGTCCACACTGGTGGTTTCGATGACCGGCGCATCGCTCTTGGCGATCGTCATGTCGGCCGCGCCGGAGTCGGACTTCTGCGGATCGAGCGAGACCACCACATTGACCGGCGCCTGGGCGGCCGGCGGCGGCATGAACACCTGATAAGCC
>DAISVW010000465.1:0-1979 GCA_036826695.1 Aestuariivirga sp. | reverse complement strand
CGAGGAACGCGAGAAGCTGATGGTGTTCTATGAGCGGGCATCCGGCTCGCGCATGCAGTCGGCCTACTTCCGGCCGGGTGGCGTGCACCAGGACATTCCGCCGGAACTCGTCGAGGACATCGGCCGCTTCTGCGAAGGCCACAACAAGGTTCTCGACGATATCGAGGGGCTGCTCACCGACAACCGCATCTTCAAGCAGCGCAATGTCGACATCGGCGTCGTCTCGCTGGAAGAGTGTTTCGCCTGGGGCTTCTCGGGCGTCATGGTGCGGGGCTCCGGTGCTGCCTGGGATTTGCGCCGCGCCCAGCCCTATGAGTGCTACGACGAAATGGAATTTGACATTCCGATCGGCAAGAACGGCGATTGCTATGATCGCTACCTGATCCGCATGCGGGAAATGCGCGAGTCGGTGAAGATCATGAAGCAGTGCGTGGAGCGTCTCCTTGGCGCGGAGCGCGCTGGCCCGGTCTCCGCCGAAAACGGCAAGGTGGTACCGCCGAAGCGCTCCGAGATGAAGCGCTCGATGGAAGCGCTGATTCATCATTTCAAGCTCCACACCGAAGGCTTCCACACGCCGCCGGGCGAAGTCTATGCGGCGGTCGAGGCGCCGAAGGGCGAATTCGGCGTCTATCTGGTCTCGGATGGCGGCAACAAGCCCTACCGCGCCAAGCTGCGGGCGCCTGGCTTCGCGCATCTCCAGGCGATGGACCATATCTGCCGCGGCCACATGCTGGCAGACGTTTCGGCGGTGCTGGGTTCGCTCGACATCGTGTTCGGGGAGGTGGACCGGTGAGCGTGCGCCGTCTTCATCCTGAGCAGCCAAGCGAGGCCTTTGCTTTCACCAGTGAGAATCTCGCCTGGGCCAAGGCGAAGATCACGGAATATCCTGCTGGCAAGCAGGCCTCTGCGGTGATCCCGCGTCTGTGGCGCGCCCTGGAGCTGAAGGTCAACTGGTTGTCGAAGCCGGTGATCGAGCATGTGGCGTACATGCTCGGCATGGCCTATATCCGCGTGCTTGAGGTGGCCACCTTCTACACCATGTTCCAGCTGCAGCCGGTGGGCAAGATCGCGCATGTGCAGGTCTGCGGCACGACACCCTGCATGCTGCGCGGCGCGGAAGCGCTGAAAGAGGTGTGCCGGAACCGCATTCACCACGAGCAGCATCACCTGTCGGGGGACGGCAAGTTCTCGTGGGAGGAGGTCGAGTGCCTGGGCGCCTGTGTCAACGCGCCGATGGTGCAGATCTTCAAGGACACCTACGAGGATCTCACGCCTGCCTCGCTCGAAAAGCTGATCGACGATCTTGCAGCGGGCCGCAAGGCGAAGCCAGGCCCGCAGATCGACCGTCATCATGCGGCTCCCGAAGGCGGACTCACCACGCTGACCGACCCATCGCTCTACGAGGGTCAGCGTGTTTTCACGCGTATTGAGCCTCCGCCTCCGCCACCGCCCGCCGAGGCGACTGCGGCCGCTCCGCCGGCTCCGGCCCCGGCCCCTGCCGTGGCTCCGGTTGCCGTCGTCGGCGTGAAGCCGCAGCTCTTTTCCGCGCCGAAGGATGGCAAGGCGGACGATCTGAAGCTGATCTGGGGCGTCGGGCCCAAGCTCGAGGAACTGCTGCACTCCATGGGTGTCTGGCATTTCGACCAGGTCGCGTCATGGGGCGAGCAGGAACTCGCCTGGGTCGATGAGCGGCTCGAAGGCTTCAAGGGCCGCGCCGTCCGCGACGAGTGGGTGAAACAGGCGAAGAAGCTGGCCAGCGGTTGGCGGCCTGACAACGACATTGGCGAAAGGCCGAAGGACTGAGGATTGGCGATGCTCGCTGACAAGGACCGCATCTTCACGAATATCTACGGCTTCCATGACTGGGGTCTCGAGGGCGCGAAGAAGCGCGGCTGCTGGAGCGGCACCAAGGGCTTCATCGAAAAGGGCCGCGACTGGATGATCAACGAGGTGAAAGCCTCGGGGCTGCGCGGCCGCGG
>DAISVW010000464.1:0-2000 GCA_036826695.1 Aestuariivirga sp. | reverse complement strand
GGGTGGACAGCCCGGCCTGCCGGGCGAGGAGGCCCGGCGACAGCGGCTCCTCGAGATTTCTCTCCATTTCCTCGATGATGCCGACCAGCTTCGGGTGACGGGCTCCGATCCGGGCGGGAAGCGACATGCGCTGATGCTCGCTGTGATGCCGGATCGGCGAATGCAGGATGCCTTCGGCCACCGCCGAGGCCAGTTCCGGCCCATGCTGGCTGGCGATCAGCGTCAGCATCATGTCGAGTGCCGTGGTGCCGCCCGCACTGGTGAAGCGGTCACGGTCGATCTCGAACAGGCCGCCGGTTGCCTCGATTTCCGGGAAGGCCTCGGTGAAGCCGGGCAGGTTCTCCCAATGGATGGTGCATTTATAGCCGTCGAGGAGGCCGGCTTCCGCCAGTATATGGGCGCCGGTGCACACCGCGCCGATGCTGGTGCCCTTGCGCGCCACCTTGCGCAGCCAGGCGAGCAGCCGCTTGTCGGAATGATGCTGCACGTTGAGGCCGGCGCAGATCATGATCACCGCGCCTTCGGGCACCGCGGCGAGATCGCCGTCGACCATGGCGAGAATGCCGTTGGAGGCCGCCACCGGCTTGCCATCGACCGAATGCATGGTCCACTTGTAGAGCGTCTTTTCCGACAGCCGGTTGGCGATACGCAACGGCTCGATCGCCGAGGTCACCGGCATCATCGTGAACTCCGGCACCACCACGACAGCGAGATGCTGCGGAAGCTTGCTGGGGCGATCGCCGAACATCGGGGCCAGGACTCCTCGTTTTGCCTCTTGTCGCGCAATTCGGCGGCATTGTCCACAAGCGCCATGTCCCCGTCCAAAAGCGACACTGTTACCCCGGTGCCCGTCGCATTCGGAATGGCCTTGTCGCAATCATCCTCGCAGCCTCCCGGGTGGCGGCGTAAGGCTCCGGCGGTTGAGACCGGAGTCCGCAGTCCATGAACGCCCCGCTTGCCAAGGACCGCCTTTCGCGCGCCGCCGCCACCGCCGCCTTCCTGCGCGGCCTTTCGGTTGAGATCACGCCGAAACAGGTGGACAAGCTGCCGCTCCTCAAGGAGAAGCTTGCGCCCGGGAGCCAGATTTTCATCGCGCTGATCGATGCAGGCGATCGCGAGGCGCAGATCGCCGCCGCGCGGGCCGTGAGCGCGGCGGGCTTCGCACCCGTGCCGCATGTGCCAGCCCGTTTCGTTGTTGACGAGGCCGACCTCAAGTCGCGCATCCAGGCGCTGGCCGCAGCCGGCGCCACCACCATGCTGGTGCTGGGTGGAGGCGTTCCAGAGCCTCTCGGCAGATATGACGCGGCGATCCAGCTTCTGGCGACCGGCGTGTTCGAGGCCAATGGCGTCAACCGTATCGGCATCGCCGGCCACCCTGAGGGCAAACCTGCCAACACCAAGGCGCGGGGCGAGGCGGCGCTTCTCGCGGCGCTGAAGGAAAAGCAGGCCTATCTCGCAGGCCATGGGCTTCAGGGCTTCATCGCCACCCAGTTTCTGTTCGAGGCGGGGCCGGTGGCACACTGGGCCGAGGGCTTGCGGCGCGAGGGGATCACGCTTCCGGTGCATGTGGGCATTCCGGGGCCGGCCACCATCAAGACACTGGTGAAATATGCCGCCATGTGTGGGGTGGGGAATTCCGCCCGCTTCATCCGCAAGCAGGCGCTGAACATCACCAGGCTGTTGACCGTCAATACGCCGGACGATTTCGTGGCCGACCTGGCGCAACTCCACTTTGAACGGCCGGAACTGGGCATCGCCGCCCCGCACCTCTATCCGTTCGGCGGCTTCGACCGGCTGTTCGGCTGGCTCGACGGCATCAGGGGCTGAGAAACGCAAGACTCGTCATGCCATGGCTTGACCATGGCATCCTTCTTCGTGACCGCCAAAGAGGACCCCCGGATCAAGTCCGGGGGTGATGAGAACTTGTACATCATCCCAGAACTCATCATGCCATGGCTTGACCATGGCATCCTTCTTCGTGACCGCCAAAGAGGACCCCC
>DAISVW010000463.1:0-2004 GCA_036826695.1 Aestuariivirga sp. | reverse complement strand
CTCGGCGATGCCGCTCATGCCGATGCCGCCGATGCCGATGAAATGGATGGGGCCGACATTGCCCGGAAGTTTCATGACTGCTGTTTCCCTGCGATCTGTTCGGCGAGGCTCGCGAGCCGCTGCGCGGCATCGGGCTTGCCATGCGTGAGCGCCGCCCCCGCGGCCTGTTGAAGCTGCTGTGGTTGAGAGCGAAGTGATGTCAGAAATTGGGCGAAACCGGCGGGTTCGAGTCCAGCCTGTGGATGAACCCAGCCCGCCCCTGCCACGGCGAAGCTTTCGGCGTTGCGCAGCTGGTCATTGTCGAGCGAATGCGGCAGCGGCACCATGATGGCCGGCCTGCCGATGACGCCGAGTTCGGCGATGGTCGAGGCGCCGGAACGGCAGACCAGCAGATGCGCCCCGGCGATGCGCCGCGGCATGTCCATGAAGAAGGGGCTGAGCTCGCAGTCGAGCCCCATCTCCTCATAGGCTTTGCTGACCGCCGCCATGTTCTCCGGCCGCACCTGCTGGGTGAGCCTGATGCCGGCGCGTTCAGCGGGGCTCATCGCCGCGAAGACTTTCGGCATGAATCCGCCGAAGAACTGCGCCCCCTGGCTGCCGCCCACCACAAGAAGGTTGAAACGGTCAAAGCCCGGATAGGGCGCGGCCCGCTGCTCCAGCACGATGTCGCGCACCGGGTTGCAGGTGACGGTGAGCTTGCCACGGGCGCCGGGCGGAAGCCCTTCGAGTTCGGGAAAGGAGGAGGCCACCGCATCGGCCCAGCGGGCCAGCACCCGGTTGGCGCGGCCCATGACGGCGTTCTGATCATGCACCAGCGTCGGGATGCCCAGCCGCGCCGCCGCGATGATCGGCGGGAATGACGGATAGCCGCCGAAGCCAACGACAGCGGCAGGCTTCAGAGATTTCAGAATAGACCTCGCTGTGCGGTAGCCGCCGTACAGCCGCAGGGCGCGGCCCGGCAGCAGCCAGGGTTTCGATAAGGACGGCGTCGCCGAGGGCACGATGTGGGTGGCCGCCGCCGGGAAGGACTTGCCATAGTCGCGGACCCGCTCGTCGGTCATCAGATGGATGACATGGCCCCGCCGGGCCAGTTCCTCGGCCAGCGCCTGGGCGGGAAACAGATGCCCGCCGGTGCCGCCGGCAGCGAGAACGAAGATACCTTTCTCCCGCATGGCGCCTCAGGCGTAGGCCGGGTTGAGTGGCGCCGCCGCCACGCTGCCATAGCGCTTGCGGCCGAGCGCCAGCACGAGCCCCATGCCGAAGGCCATGCCGATCAGCGAGGAGCCGCCATAAGAGATGAACGGCAGCGTCATGCCCTTCGCAGGCAGCAGCGCGGTGTTGACGCCCATGTTGATCACGGCCTGGAAGCCGAAGATCATGCCGAGCCCGCTCAGGGCCAGCGCCGCGAAGGGATCGGGCTCCTGCTTGGCCCGCGCCAGGATCTTGATCACCACGAAGGCGAACAGGGAAAGCAGCAGAAGGCAGGCGATGAGGCCGAACTCCTCGCCCACCACCGCGAAGCTGAAATCGGTGTGCGCGTCAGGGAGAACCAGCTTGGCCTCGCCGCCGCCCGGCCCGGTACCCATCAGCCCGCCGTTCTTGAAGGCCTGCATGGCGGTGTCGACCTGGAAGGTGTCGCCCTTGTCCGGGCTCACGAAGCGGTCGATGCGCGAGCGCACGTGCGGCACCAGTTCATAGGCGAGGAAGAGCCCGGTGGCCGACAGCGCCCCCAGCCCCACGACCGAGAACCATGAGATGCCATAGATCAGCAGCATGGAGCCGAAGGTGAGGAGCACGAGCGCCGTCTGCCCGAAGTCCGGTTGCATGACGAGAAGGCCGAGAAACGCCGCGGCCATCAGGAAGGCCACCAGATGCCCCGGCATCTCGGGCCGCCGCACATGCTCGGCGAGAAACCATGCGGCCATGCTCACGAAACCGGGCTTGGCCAGCTCCGAGGGTAGCAGCGTCAACGGGCCAACATCGATCAAGCGGTGCGCACCATTG
>DAISVW010000462.1:0-2017 GCA_036826695.1 Aestuariivirga sp. | reverse complement strand
CACCGCCGTGGGCTCGCAGGACGGCAGCGGCAACGTGACCGCCGGCGTGCAGTGCGGCAACGGCTGCGCGGCCGATGTCGAGCAGAATGGGGCGGGCAACGTCGCCGCCTTCGTTCAGACCTGCCCCTGATGGCTCTTCAAATCCAGAAACCCGGGGAGAGGGCGCGCCCTCTCCCCACAACCATCGACAGGAGATGAACGTGACAAGACTGGATGCAAGACCAGGGATCGCCGTGGCCCTTCTGGGGCTCGCCGCGCTCGCCGGAACCGCAGCGTGCTCAGGCGCGGAATCGGGCCAGAGCGCATCGGGGGCCGGGAAGGCCTGCAAGATCTCCGCCTCGGAAGAAGGTGGCATGCTGGCGCTGACGGCCCGCTTCACCGCGCCCGTGGCGGTTTCCGGCGCGTATGAGTTCCGGATCGCCGGCGACGGCGCGGCGGGCTCCACCCGCATCACCCAGGCGGATGCCTTCCGTGCCGCAGCGGGCCAAACCGTGCCGCTGGGCTACGTGACGCGGTCCACGGGCAAGGTCTATGTGGCTGGGCTGTCCGGCGGCTCCGGCGGCCAGACCTGGCGCTGCGCCGAAACCTTCGATTTCTGACTCCGGCGCGACAGCGCTTCTCGGCATGGTCCTCCGTCACCGCCGTGACGGGGGACCATCGCTTTTTCCGGTGAACGCGGGGCCAGCTCCGCGCATGAACCGCAAATGAACCGGCCGTTCCGGGGGAGTTCAGGCGGCGAAGGCTAGTGTCGGCGTCATGGTGATCATCACCGTAACAACCAGGAAGGAAACACCCATGACCCGCACATCCCGCATCATCGCCCTCGGCCTCGCCATCGCCATCGGCTTCACCAGCGTAACCATCGTCCCGGCTGAAGCCGGCGGCTCGGTGGCCATCACCGTGAAGCCCAAGAACAAGAAGGAGGCGCGCGCCATGCGCATGGGCCTCGGTATGTTCGCGCTGATCAAGGGCGCGCAAAACGGCCACATCAGCCAGAACGGCATCGGCAACATGGCCGGCCTCGCCCAGAACGGTTCAGGCAATCTCGGCATGATCGTCCAGGAGGGCGACAACCACTCCGCGACGCTGAACCAGCAGGGCAACAACAACGCCCATGGCATCTTCCAGTTCGGCAAGGGCTCGGATGTCGCCGTCGACCAGGTCGGTGACGGAGAGACTGGCATGACCGTCGGTTTGGGCTGGTAAATCCAAGAACAACTGCTGCTGTCGCCGGCGGCCTCCCGGGGGCTGCCGGCGAATGCGTTTCTGCGTCAGCTCACCTGGCTCGCGGTGTAGTAGGGAAGCGATTCGACCCGCGGCGTGTAAACGCCAGCCGCAGTCACCTGCTTCACATGGGCGATGATGTCCTCGAGCGGCGCAAACCAGACGTTCTTGGTTTCGAGCGTATGTTCCAGCCAACGCTCGACCTGGCGCCAGCGCGCCAGACGGCCGGTGAGGAACGGGTGCCAGATGCCCATCCAGAAGCCGCCCGCCTCATATTGGGCGTCAAACTCCTCCCAGAAGGCCTGGAGGCCCTCGGAAGGCGCCTTCACCGGCATCATGTAGCCGATCTCGGCATAATGGGCGAAGGGCGGCCAGTCATCGGTGCCCCAGTGCACGGGCGCTTCCCAGACTTCTCCCTTGGCCGTCTTCATCAGATAGGGAATGTCGTCGGCCATCAGCGAGGAATCATAGACGAAGCCATGCGCGATGAGGAGGTCGATGACCTGCTGGGTGACATTGTAGACCGGCGCCCGGTAGCCGCGCGGCTTCCGCCCGGTGCGCCTCACATGGATGGCGAGCGCCTTTTCAAACGCGATGCGCTGTGCCTCGCCCTTGGTCTCGATCGGGTCTTCATGGATGAGACCGTGATGGCCGATCGCATGCCCGTCTTTCAGGATCGCCTCCACCGCCGCCGGATACTGCTCGATGCACCAGGCCGGGATGAAGAACGTCTGCTTGAGGCCGCGCCTCCGGTCGGTGTCGAGGATGCGTGGCACCGCGACCGTCGGACCGT
>DAISVW010000461.1:987-2018 GCA_036826695.1 Aestuariivirga sp. | reverse complement strand
ATCGATGCGGCGTCAGGCCTTCTCGTCCGCATCTACGTGCTGGGCAACAATTCAGTAAGCCTGGTCGCTCGCGTGCCGGTTACCGATGTCGTCGATGCATTCATCGACAAGGTGTTCGACGTCAATTGCCGCCAGCTCGTGCATTGCTGCCGCGCCGCCGCCAGGCCGATGAAGGTGCAGGGCTCAGGCGCCATCATCAATGTCACCTCGATCGCCGCGCGCAATGGCGCAAGCCCCGGCGGCGCCATCTATGCCGGCGCCAAGGGCTTCGTCTCGGCCTTTTCCAAGACGCTCGCCAAGGAGCTGGTGGGCCATGGCATCCGCGTCAATTGCGTTTCCCCCGGCACCATCCACACCGCCTTTCATGACCGGTTTTCGGATGAAGCCAAGCGTGAGGCGACGCGCAAGACCATTCCCATGCAACGGCTGGGTGTCGCCGAGGATTGCGCCGGCACCTTCCTCTATCTGGCGAGCGGCGAGGCCTCCGGCTACGTGACCGGCCAGGTGATCGAGGTCAATGGCGGCCAGCTGATGCCATGACGCTCAGCCACAGGCACCTGTCTGCCGCCGCCGACGCCATCGCGCCCGACGGCTCCGAAGTGCGGCTTCTGGCGCAGGGCGCGCGGGGCAGCATGGCGCATTTCACGCTGCCGCCCGGCGCTGTGTCGAAAGCCGTGGCGCACCGCACGGTCGAGGAAGTGTGGCTGGTGTTGCAGGGCCAGGGCCGGATGTGGCGGAAGCATGGGCCGCACGAACAGGTTGTCGATCTCAGCCCCGGCCTGTCGCTGGTCATTCCGGTGGGGGCGCATTTCCAGTTCCGCAATGACGGCGGGGAGCCTCTCGCATGCGTCGGAGTCACCATGCCGCCCTGGCCCGGCATGGAGGAGGCCTATGAGGTGCAAGGCGTCTGGTGACGCCGCTTACCAGCTTCCGGTGTTGGGCATCGACAGCCACGGCTCGGCGGCGGGCCAAGCTTCGCCTGTCTGCAGGTCTTCGATCGGAAACCCATCCGGCGTCCGGCTGAAGGACCT
>DAISVW010000461.1:0-977 GCA_036826695.1 Aestuariivirga sp. | reverse complement strand
AGACTTCCGGGTCCCAGTTGTAGGTGAGTTCCACCGGGGCGTCCGGGCTCTCGGGTGCTGCCACGAAGACCAGCGTGTAGCGGCCCTTTTCGTTGACATGGCGGCGCTGTTCGACGAAGCCCAGCTTGTTGACGAAGAAATCCAGCGACTTGTCGAGATCGGAAACGCGGATCATGGTGTGGAGATACTTCATGGTGTCACCTCGTGTCTGAGGACGGCATAGTGGAACTGGCGCGCCTGGTCCAGCGGGCAAGGCGCGGCGTGGTGTTCACCGGGGCTGGCATCTCCACCGAATCGGGCATACCGGATTTCCGGTCGCCCAGCGGCTTCTGGACGAAGCACAAGCCGATCGCCTTCAACGAATTCCTGGCCTCCGAGGACACCAGGCTGGAAGCCTGGCGCCGGTTCCTCGCCATCCACGAGACCATCGGCGCGGCGCAGCCGGGGCCCGGGCATCTGGCGGTGGCGGAACTCATGGCGCGCGGCCATGTTTCCCACGTCATCACCCAGAACATCGATGGCCTGCATGACGCGGCGGGTGTGCCGCGTGAACGCATTATCGAGATCCACGGCACCGGCACTCATGCCAAATGCCTTGGCTGCGGCGCCCGGCACGAAATCGCCTGGGTGCGCGGGATGATTGCCGATACCGGCAAGCCGCCCGCCTGCACCGCCTGTGGTGGCATCGTCAAGTCCGCCACCATCTCCTTCGGCCAGGCGATGCCGGAGCAGGAGATGGCGGATGCCCGCGCCGCCACCCTCAATGCCGATCTGTTCATCGCCATCGGCTCATCGCTGCAGGTGTTTCCGGCGGCTGGCTTTCCCGTACTCGCCAAACAGAACCGGACGCCACTGGTGATTATCAACCGTGAGGAAACCGGTCTTGATGGTCTCGCTGACCTCACGTTGCGTGGCGAGATTGGCTCGGTGATGGGCTCACTGCTCGGGCGGCTTGGCGCAGGCGGAGAGCGAATCAC
>DAISVW010000460.1:0-2027 GCA_036826695.1 Aestuariivirga sp. | reverse complement strand
CTGCTCGCCCGCGACAAGAAACCCTATCTGGTGCGAAGCTGGGAGGAGCGGCCGATCTGGGCGGTGGCGCGGGACGTGAACGTCAATCGCCAGCAGCCGGTGCCGCTGGTCACCCACCCCGAGGGCTGCGAATACCGCCGCCGCATGACGGCGGCGCTCCGGTCGGAGGGGCGGGACTGGCGAATCGCCTACACCACGCCTGACATCGGCGGGCTGCAGCGCGCGGTGAGCTCCGGCATGGGGGTGACGGCGCTTACCCGCAAGACCCTGCTTGCCGACATGCGCGTGCTGTCCGCCCGCGACGGCTTTCCGGTCATGGAGCCGATCCGCATCGGCATGTTCTACAAGCACCAGAGATTGTCGGCGGCCGGGCTGATGCTGGTCGACCAGCTGATCGCCCGCATGGACGAGGCCGCCGAGCCGGATGGCCAGCGATCCGCTGCCGCTCGATAAGCGCTGGTGATGCTCCCATTTGCAGCATAAATTTCCGGAATGATCGTCACGGCGGTAGGTGTGGCAAAGACCCACTGGACCTCGGCGACAAGACGTGATGGCATGATCGGGTCAGGGAATGGGAACAACCGCCGGTCACCCTCCGGCTCCAGGGAGAAGTCAATGAGCAAGATTACCAAGCCTACCCGCCGCGACGTCCTCAAATATGGCGCCGCTGCCTCCACCGCGCTGTGCATGCCCTTTGTCGGCCGGGCCTGGGCAGAAACCGTCGAGATCAACATGCTGGCCTGGTATGGCCATGGCGAGCCTGACATGGTGGGCGCCTTCGAGGCCGCCAACAACGTCAAGTTCAAGCCGAAATACTATGCCGGCGGCGACAACATGATGGCGCTGATCGCCCAGTCGCCTCCGGGCACCTATGACATCATCCTCTCGGACGGCGAATTCGTGCAGCAGCTGAACGCGGCCGGCTACATCGAGGAGCTGAATGCCGCCGATTATCCGTTCGACGACATGCTCTATGACGACTTCAAGCAGTTCCCCGGCCACTGGAAGGACGGCAAGCTCTATTCGGTGATGGTGCGTTGCGGCCACCTCGGCGTGAGCTACAACACCACTGCCATGTCCGACGAAGAGGCGATGAGCTACAAGGCCTTCTGGAAGCCCGAGATCAAGGGCAAGGTCGGCCACTTCGACTGGCACCTGCCGAACCTCGGCCAGATGAGTCTCTACAACGGCAACGGCGCCAAGCTGTGGGACCAGGACGAAGCCGGCTGGGAGAAGATCAAGGAAACCACGATGACGCTGCGCCCGCAGGTGGGCGGCTACTTCGATTACGGCGGCACCTTCAACGGCCTCAAGAACGGCGAGATGATGGCCATGGCCGGCATCGGCGACTGGATCCCCGGTGTTCTCGAGCGCGACGGCGCCACCGTGAAGTCGGTGGTGCCGAAGGAAGGCGGCATCCAGTGGACCGAGTCCTACTCGATCGGCAAGGGCACGCAGAAGGCGGAGATCGTCAAGAAGTTCATCCAGTACATGCTCTCGCCCGAGGGCCAGGCGACCTCGGCCCTCATGCTCGCCTATCCGGGCTTCGCCATCACCAAGGGCGGCCGCGCCAAGCTGAACGAGGTCGATCCCAAGGAAGCCCAGCGCACCGGCCAGGTCGACGGCGCCCCGAATGATCCGATCACGCTCATCAAGGAAGGCCGGATCTTCTATCGCGACACGCCGAAGCAGCAGAGCCTCGAGGACTGGAACGAGTTCTGGCAGGAATACAAGAACGCCTGACGCCGCGGAGGCGACGCGTCATGCCGCAGCCGTCATCGGGCACTGCCGGAGGACGTCTCTCACCACTCGTCATGGCCGGGGTGGGCCCGGGCCAAACCCCGGGGGCAGACGCCCCCCCCCACGTCAAGGGGGGGGGCGGCCGCGCGCTGGCCCCCCTCCTGCTGCTGGCGCAGCACGCCGCGGACCGGGCCGCCACCGACGCCCACTGCCACACGCTGGCCGGCCACGCCGCGCGCGCCGGCCGCACCGACGTGCTGGCCTGGCTGGCGCCGCTGGGACAGCAC
>DAISVW010000459.1:0-2029 GCA_036826695.1 Aestuariivirga sp. | reverse complement strand
CGCCCCGCGTTGGCCGCGTGCACGCCGCCGATCAGCCGCATCATAGCGCCGACCACGAGGGGGCCGATCAGCGAGCCCACGCCATAGAGCAGAATGAGCTTGGCGGCCGCACCCAGCACCTGGTCCTTGCGCAGGTGATCATTGGCATGCGCGACGACGAGCGAATAGATCGGCAGCGCGATGACGCCGAAGGCGGTGACCAGAGAGATGAGCACGAAGCGCGAGAGATAATAGCCGCCTGCCAGCGTGACCGCGGCGATCACCGCCGAGGCAAGGCTCAGCAGCATGATGATGGTGCGGCGGTCGAAGCGGTCCGAGATCCAGCCGATCGGGTATTGCGAAAGGATGACACCCAGGGGCGGCAGCGCCATCATGATCGATACCGAGACCAGCGGCAGGCCCTTGGCGAGGCCGAACACCACGCCCAGCGCGAAGAACGCCCCCTGCGCCAGGCCGCAGGCGAGAACGCCCATGACCGCCAGCGGCGAGGCCTGCCAGATGTCGCGGATGGCGATGGGGCGGGCATTCTCGACGCTGGGCGCCTCGGCGGGCAGCAGGATCAGCGGCACGAGCGACATCGACAGCAGGCAGGAGACGATGATGAAGCGCACGAAGCCCGACTCGTCCGAGACGTTGAGCAGCAATTGCCCGACGCCCAGCGCGCCATAGGTGACGATCATGTAGAACGACATCACCTGGCCGCGGTTCTGGTTGGAGGAGGCGGAATTGAGCCAGCTCTCGCAGACGATGAACATGCCGGAGACGCAAAGCCCGGTGATGACCCTGAGCAGGAACCAGAACAGCGGATCGATCCACAGCGGAAACAGCAGGATCGCCGTCGAGACGATCGAGGCGAGCCCCGCGAAGGTGCGGACATGGCCCACCGAGCGCACCAGCCGCGGCGTCAGATAGGCGGACAGCAGGAGCCCCGCCGAATAGCCGGCCATGACGAAGCCGGTGACATCGGTGCCGAAGGAATTCCGGTCGGCGGCGAGGCTGACGAGCGAGCCGCTCAAGCCCTGCCCCAGGCACAGCATCGCCACGCATACGAGCAGCACCCAGAGGGAACGGTTGATCATCATGTCTCCGGCGCCGGAGAAGGCGTCTAGACGGTCAGTCCGGCCTGGCGCAGCTTGAAGTGCAGCAAATCGCGGTCCAGTGGCAACATCAAGACATCGGCCGCGCCTTCGAGAATGGTCTGGCCGAACATGGCAGTGTCCGGCGTCTCGGCATAGAGGAACACGACCGGTGGCCTGCCCCGGCCGCTGCGCCGCAACCGCTTGACGAACTCGCGCGTCACGCCGCCGCCCGCCATGGCGGCGACCATCACGACGTCGGGCGCGTTGTCGTTGCAGAAACGGACCGCCTCTTCCGTGCCGTCGGAGAGGAACGTGCGCAGCCCGAGACCCGCCAGCATCTTCTCGAGATGCTGCCGGCTGCGGCCGTTTTCATCGATGAGCAGACAACGTGTCATGTTCTCAATCGTCCCCAGTTCCGAGGCCTCGCGGCTTGTCACCGTGCACGACCCGACTCCTGCGCCCGCCCGGTTAATGAGGCGTTAACGCAAGCCTCGCATAAGCTTTGCGACGTTCCTAGCAGATTGAATTCATGCGGGAATCCATTCCGGCCGGAGCGGGCGAGGCGGCCTTGGGGCAGCGCCGCCGAAGTGCCGAAACCACCTGATTCCCCGCGCGACTCAGTGCCGCGCTTCCGGCGGTGGCACCGCTCAGTCCGGGCGGCGCATGCGCCAGGCTCCGGACACCGTGGCGTATTCGCTGTAGCCCAGCCTGGCGATGAGCTGCATCGCCACCGTGTCGACCCGGCCTTGCGTGATGAACCCGTCATCGATGTGAATGCCGATGACCCGGCCGATCACCATGTGATCCCCGGCCACGCCATCGTCGCCGGGCAACGGCACGATCTGGTAGAGGCGGCATTCGAGGCAGGCCGGGCTTTCCGCCACGCGCGGCGGCCGGATAAGCCGGCACGCCGCCTTGGCAAGCCCCGCCAGTTCGAACTCATCCGCCGC
>DAISVW010000458.1:0-2072 GCA_036826695.1 Aestuariivirga sp. | reverse complement strand
CCGCGTCAATTCTCAAGGCCTGCCGCTGTGGGAGGACGGGGCGCGCGGCAAGCTCGTTGCCGGCATCGCCGAAGCGCTGCGCCAGCCGGTTGCCGCGCATGCGCTGGTCGATGGCAAAGCATGGGAGGATGGGCCGCTGCGGCAGATCGACTCGCCCGCCGACAGCTCGCTCAAGATGGGCGAGGTTCACGCCGCGCGCGAGGCCGCCGCGGCGAAAGCCATGGAGGTGGCCGCCGACGCGCAACCGGCGTGGGACGAGACCGGCGGACCGGCGCGCGCCGCGATGCTCGAGAAAGCCGCCGATCTCTATGAGGCCGCAACACCGAAGCTCGCGGCGCTCCTGGTGCGCGAGGCGGGCAAGACCCTCGACAACGCCATCGCCGACATCCGCGAGGCCGTCGACTTCCTGCGCTATTATGCGGTGGCGGCGCGCGCGCAGTTCGATGGCCCGACGCTGCTTCCAGGCCCCACCGGCGAGCGCAACGAGATATCGCTCCATGGCCGCGGCGTGTTCGTCTGCATCAGCCCATGGAACTTTCCGCTGGCGATCTTCACCGGCCAGGTGGCGGCGGCGCTGGCGGCGGGCAACAGCGTGGTGGCGAAACCCGCCGAGCAGACCCCGCTCGTTGCTTTCGAGGCTGTGAAGCTGCTGCATGAGGCGGGTATTCCGCCCGCGGTGCTCAATGTGCTGCCGGGCGACGGGGCGCGGCTGGGCAAGCTGCTGCTGGCGCATCCGGCTCTGGCGGGGGTGGCCTTCACCGGCTCCAATGAAACGGCGGCCATCATCAACCGGGCGCTGGCGGCGCGGTCTGGCGCCATTCCGGCGCTGATCGCCGAGACCGGCGGCATCAACGCCATGATCGTCGATTCCTCGGCGCTTCCCGAACAGGCGGTGCGCGATGCGCTGGCCTCGGCCTTCGACAGCGCCGGGCAGAGATGCTCGGCGGCGCGCATCCTGTTCGTGCAGGAGGACGTGGCGGACCGGGTGATCGAGATGCTCAAAGGCGCCATGGCCGAACTCGCCATCGGCGATCCCATGGACTATGCCACCGATGTGGGCCCGGTCATCGACGAAGAGGCACGTTCGGTGCTCGAGGCCCACAAGGCGCGGATGCGCGCCGAGGCCAAGATCATTTGTGAACTCGCCTTGCCGCAGTCATGCGCGCGCGGCAGCTTCGTGGCGCCCGCCGCCTATGAGCTTTCATCGCTGGCGCCGCTGTCGCGTGAGGTGTTCGGGCCGATCCTGCATGTGGTGCGCTTTGCGGGCGGCAGGCTGGAAGAGGTCTGCGCGGCGCTCAACGCCACCGGCTATGGCCTGACGCTGGGGCTTCACACGCGGATCGAGCGCACGGTGACCGAGGTGCGCCGCCTCGTCCGGGTCGGCAACCTTTATGTCAACCGCAACCAGATCGGCGCGGTGGTGGGCGCCCAGCCATTCGGCGGCGAGGGACTTTCCGGGACCGGCCCCAAGGCGGGCGGGCCGCATTACCTGCTGCGCTTCGCGACCGAGCGCGTGGTGTCGACCGACACCACCGCATCGGGCGGCAATGCCTCGTTGATGTCACTCTGAGTCGTCGTCGAGCCCGAAGCCGATGCCACGCGCAACCGCGGCGCGGCCGAACTTGTCCCTGATGCGGTCGACCGCCAGTTCGGCCCTGGCCTGGGTGGCGGCGGTCACGTCCAGCGTTTCGGTTTCCTGCGCGGCACTGGCCGCGGTGAGGCCGGAAATGCCAATCCCGATCAGCCGGAAGGCGGTTCCCACTGCTTCGCGCCGCAGCAGCGGACGCGCCGCCTCATAGATGCGGGCGGCGAGCGCGGTGGGATCGGCCAGCGAGACGTTGCGGGTGCGGATGCGGAAGTCGGCGGTCTTGAGTTTCAGCACCACGGTGTGGCCAGCGACACCATCGGCCTTGGCGCGGCGCGACACCCGCTCGGCCAGCGGCCACAGCAGGCGCTCGAGCTCGGCGACGTCGCGGATGTCGCCGTCGAAGGTGGTTTCGGCGCTGCTCGCTTTCGCCTGAACGACGGTCGAGACGATGCGACGGTCCTCGCCGCGCGCCAAATGCTAGCGC
>DAISVW010000457.1:0-2072 GCA_036826695.1 Aestuariivirga sp. | reverse complement strand
TCACCACCTGCCTCTGCGCCGCGCGGACCGTCATGGGGAGGGTTGTAGCGGAGGCCGGGTCAGGGCGCCAATCGGATGGGGTGCAGGGCGCCGTTGTGAACGGCGAGCACCCGGTCGGCCCTCTTCAAGAGGGCGGGCCGGTGCGCGACGATTATCCGGGTGATCGGCAGGCTAGCGACCAGGTCGGTGATCACTTCCTCGGTCTCGACGTCCGGGTTGGCGGTGCCCTCGTCCAGTTCAAGCACCCGGGGTCTGCGGTAATGGGCCCGCGCCAGCGGGGCCTCTGCCGCGAGGGAACTACAGAGTCTCTATTGCAAGCTTTGAGCATGCCTACAGAGTGATAGAAGACGTTCGGCAGCTCTCGGCATCTGGGGTGTCCGAATGAAAGATAAACTGGTCCACCTTCGGTCCATCGCAGCGGTCCTGTGCGCCGCGCTGATCTCGGGCACCGCCCCCTCTCCAGGTCTGGCCCAGCCGCCCACGCCAGCTGCAGGCGTCCAGCGAGCGGTCGCATGGGAGGCGATGGACCTATCGAGTGGTTCTATCGTTCTGAAAGTTCAGCTCGCCGGCGAGACAATCGCTGCTGTTCTGGATACCGGGGCCAGCCACTCGGGCATCGACTCTTCCCTTGCGAATCGGCTGGGGATAACCGCCGCGAAAAGTGTGACTCTCAACGGATTTTCCACACAGGTCCCGGCTCATCAAAGCGTTGGTACTCAGATTACTGTGGCAGGCAGTGAATACTCGCCGTCACTCCTCATCGTGGACATGACCCCGATGGGGCTGGAACAGAAGATGATACTGGGGCGGGATTTCCTGGATAGACATATCCTCAAGTTCGATTTCGCGAATAGCCGCTTCCGGATTCTCGACGGTGCCGAGGCGCATGATTTACCGTCAAAATCCATCTCTTTGATTTCTTATTTTCGTCGAATCCTCAGGCTTCCGGTCAGGATCAACGGCCAGGAGTTGTTTGCTGATCTCGATTTGGGAAATCAGAACGCGCTTCTGATTTCGGACTCCGCCGCCGCGCAACTTGTACCCGAACTGCCAAGATCCACATGGGTAACCCTCGATGTGTCCGGGTTGCTCACGACAGGCACTGTTGTCGTTCCTGTTTTATCGGTGGCCGGAACAGACCTGCGATCCGTACCGGCCTTGGTGATGCCCCTCCCAGACAACGCTTCGGCGAATGTGGGGTTGCCGGTATTGCGTCGCTTCGCGATGACTCTTGATCTGGGCCAGAGCCGACTCTGGCTTACTCCAGCCGCTTCAGAGATCGGCCGGCCGTTCGAGCGCAACCGCCTAGGCGCAGCGCTGGAGCCTCAGGAGGAGGGCCTGAAGATTTTGCACGTAGCCCTCAACAGCCCTGCCGCGGCTGCTGGCCTCGCCGTAGGCGACATCATCGTCGAGGTCGATGGGCGCAGGGTCACCCGGGAAACCCGATCCGAGCTTAGCCGGCTTGGCTACGGCGCTTCCGGCGAGAGCCATCGTATCCTGACTCAGGCAGGCCGGAGCGTTGTCCTGCAGTTGCGAGATTACTATTGATGGCATGGTGACAGGCAGCCTCTTCGCCATCAATGCTCACGCTTTCGTCGAAGCCCACTGCCCTGCTCGATCCGGATCGCGCTGCAGCCCTTGCGGCGGCGATGACCTCCATCCACAGGGCCATGAAGGGCCGCACATCGGGCGCGGTGACGATCCGCGCCGCCTCGGCCAGAAGGCGCTCGGGGGGCCGGCGCTGCCCGGCCGGCAGGGCCGCCTCCAGCCGCCCGCCCAGCTGGGCCGCCACATGCCCCATGGCCTCCCCCAGGGCCTCGGCCTTGTCCCCGAAATAGTAGAGCAGCATACGGTCGGAGACCCCGGCCGCCGCCGCCAGATGCCGGACGCTGGTGCGCGCCAGCCCGGTGGCCAGCAGGTGCCCCGCCAGTCGCTCCGTAACCACCTGCCTCTGCGCCGCGCGGACCGTCATCACTTCCCCGTGTAGCACCCGCTACAATATGCCAGGAATGTAGCAACCGCTACATTCCGGAGTCCGGGCCATGACCCTCTTCCGCATCTTCCTCGTCGCC
>DAISVW010000456.1:0-2081 GCA_036826695.1 Aestuariivirga sp. | reverse complement strand
GTGATCACCTGGTTCGACAATTTCTGTGTGCTGCTGCGCCGCGACGGCATGTCCCAGCTGGTCTATAAACACGCCATATCGACGATCATGCCGGGCGGGCCGATCAGCCTGTTCGACGAAGAGCAGGCCGGCGGTTGACGGCGCGCACCACGTCCGGGGGCGGCGTCGATTTCCAGATCGAGGGAAAGGCGGCAACCCGCGCCATCGTGCTCCAGGTCGACCGCCGCGACCGTAACGCGCCCGCATCTGCGGACCGTGATGTCGCGGCCCGGCTTGACGAGGCGGTGGGCCTCGCGCTGGCCATCGACCTTGAGATTGCCGACCGCATCGTGGCGCCCGTGACAGCGCCGAAGCCCGCCACCCTGCTGGGCTCCGGCAAGGTCGAGGACATCGCCCAGCGGGTGAAGGAAAGCAAAGCCGAGCTCGTGGTGGTCAACGCCCAGCTCTCGCCGGTCCAGCAGCGCAATCTCGAGAAGGCCTGGGGCGCCAAGGTGCTGGACCGCACCGGCCTCATTCTCGAAATCTTCGGCCGCCGCGCCTCGACGCGCGAGGGCACGCTGCAGGTGGAACTGGCGCATCTGCAATACCAGAAAAGCCGTCTGGTCCGCTCATGGACCCATCTCGAGCGGCAGCGCGGCGGCTTCGGCTTCCTCGGCGGCCCCGGCGAAAGTCAGCTGGAAGCTGACCGGCGGCTGATCCAGGAGCGCATCAGCCGCATCGAGAAGCAATTGGAATCGGTGGTGAAGACCCGGGCGCTGCACCGCAAGGGCAGGGCGCGCGTCCCTTATCCGGTGGTGGCGCTGGTGGGCTACACCAATGCCGGCAAGGCGACGCTGTTCAACCGCCTGAGTGGCGCAGGGGTTCTCGCCAAGGACTTGCTGTTTGCCACCCTCGATCCCACCATGCGGGTGATCGCGCTGCCGCATGGCCGCAAGGTGATCCTGTCCGACACGGTTGGCTTCATCTCCGATCTGCCGACCTCGCTCATCGCCGCCTTCCGCGCCACGCTCGAAGAAGTGCTGTCGGCCGATCTCATCCTGCATGTGCGGGATATCTCGAATGCCGACACCGACGAGAAGACGGAAGACGTGAACCGGGTGCTGGCGGAGCTCGGCATCGACGAGCTGCGGCGCGGCCAGGTGATCGAGGTGTGGAACAAGCTCGATTTGCTGCCGCCCGAAGAGCGCGCCGCGCGAGAAGCGCAGGCGCTGCGCCGGCCGGGCTGTGTCATGGTTTCGGCGGTCACCGGCGAAGGTGTGACACCGCTGCTCGAACTCATCGAAGGGCGGCTCGGCGCCGAGGATACGGTCTATGAGATCGCGCTGGCGCCAGAGGACGGCGCCGGCCAGGCGTGGCTCCATGACCGTGGCGAGGTGCTGGGCAGACGCAACTGTTCCGATGGCCGGATTCTGATGAAGGTGCGGCTTGGCACCGACAAGGCGGGGCAGGCGTCCGCCCGTTTCGGGGCCGCCATGCGAGCGCTGGGCGCCCGCCGTCTGGCGGCGGAATAGGGCTATTTGCCGAGCTTCTTGGCCTCGTTCCAGAGCCCGTCCATCTCGTCCAAACTGGACTGTTTCGGCTCCTTGCCCATTTCCTGAAGCCTTGCCTCGATATGCGCGAAGCGGCGCTCGAACTTGGCGTTGGCAGACCGCAAGGCCGCTTCGGGGTCGATCCCGAGGTGGCGCGCTACATTGGCCATGGCGAACAGCAGGTCGCCATATTCCTCGGCCTTCTTGCCGGCCGGTGCCTCGCGGAACTCCTGCACCTCCTCGGCGATCTTGTCATAGACATTCTCGACAGACGGCCAGTCGAAGCCAACCTTGGCAGCCTTTGCCTGCAATTTCACAGCACGTGTCAGGGCGGGCAGGGCGGCGGGAATGCCCGCAAGCACGCCCTCACGCGGCTTATCCTGGCGTTCCCTGGCTTTCATCTCCTCCCAGAAACCCTTGGCGAGCGGTGCTGAGCGGGCCTCTTCGCTTCCGAACACATGCGGATGGCGGCGCACCATCTTGGTGTTCACCGCCGCGATCACGTCATCGAAATTGAAGCTTCCTTCCTCATCGGCCATCTGTGCGTGGTAG
>DAISVW010000455.1:0-2111 GCA_036826695.1 Aestuariivirga sp. | reverse complement strand
GCATTGGCGATGGTCGCGGCATAGACACCGGCAGACAGGATCACCGCCATCTTGATGTTGGCGCGTTTGTAGGAACCGGCCTGTTCCAGCTGCTGCACGAATTTGAGCAAGCCCGGGCCATACCAGTATTCCGCCGGATCGCCCTGGAACGAGCCGAAATAGCGCTCGGTGTCGGACTTCACGAGATTGTTGTGGCCGATCGTCGTGTCATAGTGGACATAGATGATGCCGCTGTCGGCGATCACGTCCTGGATCGCGGCGCCCGAGCCGATGTTGTAGCCGTTGATCACGGCATGAACGGCGTGACGGTCGATGAGGCGCTGCACCGCCTGCACATTGGTGGCGTCACCCATCTGCTTGGTGTCCTCGAAATAGGGTTCGAGGGGGCGGCCCAGAATGCCGCCCAGCGCGTTGATCTCCTCGCAGGCCAGCGTCAGGCCGTTCTTGAATTCAACACCGTCGGCGGCGGCAAAATCCGTCAAGGGCGAGGCCTGCCCGACCGGGATCGGAGCGCCATCGGCGCGCGCGCCGTCGTTCAGGCTGGCGAGCATGGCAGCACTTCCGCCGAGCGCCGCGGCACCCTTGAGGAAGTTGCGGCGGCTCGGGATGATGTTCGGCTTGGAGAGTGTGGTGGTCATTTCCTTCCCTTCCTGTTCTCTGGTTGTGGAGCGTTACGGACAAACACGGCTGATGTCATGAGATCGACGGGACCAGGGCGGCGGCGGCGGCGATCGCCTGTTGCTGATGCGGTTGCAGGGCCTGTTGCCCCCACTTCGCCATGTGCGGCTTCCAGGGGTCCTCGATGGCAGTTCGGATTCCGGTCATCTCCTCCATGACGGCGAGGCCGCAATAGGGCACATACATCGAAGAGTAGCCGCCCTCATGCGACATGACCAGCCTGCCGCCGCAAAGGTCGTCCGCCGCCTTCATCAGCAGCCTGGTCATGGCGCGGTAGCCTTCGGAGCTCACCATCATGCGGCCAAGCGGATCAACGCCGGAGGCATCGAAGCCCGATGGTACGATGATCAGCTCCGGCTTGAAGCGGTAGAGCGCCGGCAGAACAGCCTGCTCGAAGGCCGCGAGATAGCAGCCGTCGCCGGAACCGGGGGGAAGCGGGATGTTGAGATTATAGCCCTTGCCAGCCCCTTCGCCGGTTTCCGCGACGGTTCCCGATTCATCGGGGAACAGATTGTCCTGGTGCAGCGAAATGGTGAGGGTGGTGGGATCGGCATATAAGATCGACTGGGTACCGTTGCCGTGATGCACGTCCCAATCCACCGTTGCGATGCGGCCGAGCCGGTGCGTGGCGCGGGCATGGGCGATGGCCACCGCCACATTTGCGAACAGGCAGAAACCCATGCCGACAGTGGCCGTGGCATGGTGGACCGGCGGCCGGACAAGCGCATAGGCGTTTTTGACCCGGCCCACGACCCCAGCCTCCCCTCCCGCCATGGAGCCGCCAGCGGCCAGCTGGGCGATCTCGAAGCTGCCTTTGCCGAATGGGGTCAGCACCGAGGCATCGCCGCCGTTCTCGGCGCTCATCGCCTTGATGCGGGCGATGTGCTCGCGGCTGTGGACGCGGGCCAGCTCATCCTCGGTGGCATAACGCGCCTTGATGGTAACGAGCGAATCGAGAAGGCCCGACACCTCGAGCAGATTACGGAAGCGGCGCTTGGTTTCCGGGTTCTCGGCGTGCTCGCCGGGCTGCACGGTAAGGCTCGGCGCGAACACCTGTGCCCAGTTCCACGTGTTGTGCCACATATAGAGTTCGTGAAAGACAAAACCGGTGGCCATGGCGGGCTTACCTATCCTCTTTGGAAATCACACTAGCAGCTTCCCGTCTGCTTGTCGCGAGCAGCAAAACGAGGAAAAGGCTGGCCGGCGCGGCGATCAACGCGATCCTGTCCGGTAGGCCTCGACGGTTTCCCTGTTCAGCGACACGCCAAGGCCGGGCCGGTTCGGCACTTTCACCCGGCCATCCGGGCCGATCGGGAAGTCTTCGTTCGTCAGTTTCCAGCGCAGCGGCGACTGGCTCGTCGAATACTCGAGCGGTTCGTCCATCCAGTGCTGCGAAAGAAAGGCGAGGTTGGCGGCAATGGTAATGTTCGACT
>DAISVW010000454.1:0-2154 GCA_036826695.1 Aestuariivirga sp. | reverse complement strand
GGTCGGCAGCACCTGTTTCTGCTTGTCCTGGCGCTGGCGTAGCAGGCCGCCTTGATCGGGGGGCGTCGGTCCCCGGCCGGTCGTTTTTGGCCGCCGCGGCCCGCCGCTGCCTCCACCCTGTCCCCATGGACCCTGGCCCCACGGCCCCTGATTACCGCCACCACCTTCGGAACTCCACGGCATTCGCTCAACCCCTCTGTTTCGCTCGCGCGATCGTCAGTCGAGGGGGAGATATAGGTATGCGAAGGCCCGATGTCCACGCCGCCGGGCCACCTTAACTTTTTGTCACACGGTCCAGAATGCGCAGGGTGAAGGCGGCGCTGTCCCGCTCCCCTCGGGGGTGGTTCTCGCGGGCCACCTCGCGCCATTCGGCCGGATCAAGGGCGGGAAAGTGGGTGTCGCCGTCCACCTCGAGGTCCACCTCGGTCAGATAGATGCGGGCCACCCAGGGCCAGAACAGCTGGTAGATCTCGCCACCGCCGATCACCGCCACTTCCGGCGCCCCTGCGGCGAAACGCAGCGCCTGCGCTGGGCTGGTGGCAACGCTGGCGCCTTCCGGCGCGAAATCCTTCTGGCGGGAAATGATGATGCTCTGACGGCCCGGCAGCGGCTTCCTGGGCAGGCTCTCCCAGGTCCGGCGTCCCATCACGACGGGCTTGCCCATGGTGATTTCCTTGAAGCGCCTGAGGTCCGAGGAGATGTGCCAGGGCAGCCCCCCTTCCCGTCCGATCACCCCGCTCCGGGAGACCGCCACCACGAAAGAAATCATGACCCCAGCCTCTCCAGCGCCGCGCCCGACAGCCGGCAGATGGACGTGCCAGGCTCGAATGTCCCGCCCGCCGCGGCATAGAGCCTCCGGGCCTCGTCCTTCCAGTCCCTCATCACCCAGGTCACGGCGGGCACCCCGCGCGCCCGGGCCCGCCGCGCCACTGCCCCCAGCAGTTCGCGCCCGATGCCCAGCCGCCGGAAGGGCGGCAACACGGCCAGGTCCTCGAGATACAAGGTTTCACGGCCCCGAAAGGTGGAGAAGCTCCGGTGCCAGATGGCACAGCCTGCCGGGGCATCATCCCACAGGGCAATGAGCGCGCCGCCCACCGGGTTCGGGCCGGAGAGAAATCGCTCAAAATCGTCAGCCGTCGAGACGAAATCCGCCGCATGGCCATGATGAATGGCAAGCTCGCGCACCATGGCGTGAAGAGCCACCCCGTCACCCGCCCCGGCATCGCGGACTTGGATGCTCATGAGGCGAGCGACTTCAGCTCAGGGCCGGAGACGCGATAGACGGTCCACTCGGCCATGGCTTTGGCACCCATCGCCTCGTAGGCGGCGATCGAGGGCTGGTTCCAGTCCAGCACCCACCATTGCAGGCGCGGCAGGCCTTCCTCGAGGCAGCGGCGCGCCAGAGCCTTGAGCAATGCCTTGCCAATGCCGCGGCCGCGGAGCTCCGGCTCCACATAGAGGTCCTCGAGATAGATCCCGGCCTTTCCGGCAAAGGTCGAGAAATTGTAGAACCACAGGGCAAAGCCCGCAGGCTCGCCGTTCCAGAAGGCAAGGTCGCAGCGGCAGCGCGGCTGCGGTCCGAACAGGGCGTGGCGGATATCCGCCTCCGTCGCGGTCACCTCGTGCACCAGCTTTTAATATGCGGCGAGCTTGCGGATGAAGCCGAGCGCCAGCCCCACCTCGCCCGGCAGCGCCTCCCTGATTGTCAGGCTCAAGTCACACCTTCCGGCATGGCAAAAACCAGCAGGGCATAGGCGCCGTTCCAGACGCCATGGCAGATGATCGGCACCCAGATGCTGCCGAAACGATACAAGAGATAGCCAAACACCAGGCCCATGATGAAGATGACGCCAATCATCAGCCAGGGTTCGGTCATGTGCAGCAGGGCCCAGGCCGCCGCAGTCACCACCGTCGTGCCGGAAACGCCAAGTCTGGTGCGCGACAGCGCCGCGAACATCTGGCCGCGGAAGATCAGTTCCTCGATCAGCGGCGCGCCGATGGCGATCGAGGGAAAGATCAGCAGGAACAGCCGTGGCTCGTTGGCAAGATCGAAGATCGCCTCCTTCACCTCACCGGCCGAACCCTGCTGCGGAGACTGTCCGTCAGGGCCCGGCTTGTACTGCGAAAGATCGATGCCCAGCGCCAGGACCAGCA
>DAISVW010000453.1:0-2158 GCA_036826695.1 Aestuariivirga sp. | reverse complement strand
ATACGAGCCGTGGTTTCTCCGCCAGATCGAGGACATCGTGCGGATGGAGGAGAACGTGCGGGCCCGCGGACTTCCGGACGACGCAGCGAACCTCCGCAAGCTGAAATCCATGGGCTTTTCTGATAAACGGCTCGGCGAACTGGTGGGCCTTTCCGAGGACAAGGTGCGCAGGCACCGCCATAAGCTGAAAGTGCGGCCGGTCTACAAGCGGATCGATACCTGCGCCGCCGAATTCGCCTCGCCCACAGCCTACATGTATTCGAGCTATGACGTGGAGGATGAGGCACGCCCCTCCGACCGCCAGAAGGTGATCATCCTCGGCGGCGGGCCCAACCGCATCGGCCAGGGCATCGAATTCGACTATTGCTGCTGCCACGCCTGCTTCGCGCTGCATGACGCGGGCTATGAATCGATCATGGTCAACTGCAACCCGGAGACGGTGTCGACCGACTACGACACCTCGGACCGGCTCTATTTCGAACCGCTCACCGCCGAGGATGTGCTGGAGATCATCCACACCGAGCAGTCCAACGGCACGCTCAAGGGCGTCATCGTGCAGTTCGGCGGCCAGACGCCGCTCAAGCTGGCGGGCGCTCTGGAAAAGGCCGGAGTGCCGATCCTCGGCACCACGCCGGACGCCATCGACCTTGCCGAGGACCGGGACAGGTTCTCGAAACTGCTGCGCAAGCTGAAGCTGCGCCAGCCGGAAAACGGCATCGCGCATTCCGGCGCCGAGGCCAAGAAGATTGCCCGCAGGATCGGCTTCCCCGTGGTCATCCGGCCCTCCTATGTGCTGGGCGGCAGGGCCATGGAAATCGTCCGCGACGAGGCCCAGCTCGAACGCTACATCACCGAGGCGGTGGTGGTGTCGGGCAGCTCGCCGGTGCTGATCGACAGCTATCTGTCCAACGCCATCGAAGTGGATGTCGACGCCATCGCCGACGGCAAGGACGTGTTCATCGCCGGGGTGATGGAGCACATCGAGGAGGCCGGCATCCATTCCGGCGACTCGGCCTGCTCGCTGCCGCCCTATTCGCTGAAAGCCCCCGTCATCGCCGAACTCGAACGCCAGGCCAGGGTGCTGGCGCTGGCGCTGAAGGTGGTCGGTCTGATGACTGTGCAGTTCGCCATCAAGGACGGCGACATCTATGTGCTCGAGGTGAACCCGCGGGCCTCGCGCACGGTGCCCTTCGTGGCCAAGGTGATCGGCCTGCCGGTGGCCAAGATCGCCGCCCGGGTGATGGCGGGCGAATCTCTCGAAAGCTTCAGGCTGAAGCCGAAAAAGCTTTCGCATGTGGCTGTGAAGGAAGCCGTTTTTCCGTTCAACCGGTTCCCGGGCGTGGACGTGTTGCTTGGGCCGGAGATGCGCTCCACCGGCGAGGTGATGGGCCTCGACAAGACCTATGACATGGCCTTCGCCAAGAGCCAGCTGGGGGCCGGCATGCGCATGCCGCAGACGGGAACGGTGTTCATTTCGGTAAAGGACGCCGACAAGCCCAAAATCCTGCCGGCCATGAAGAAGTTCGTGGAAATGGGCTTCCGGCTGGTGGCCACCGGCGGCACCCAGCGCTACTTCGAGGAAAAGGGCATCCCCTCGACCAAGATCAACAAGGTGCTGGAAGGCCGCCCGCATGTGGTGGACGCCATCAAGAACGGCGAAATCCAGCTGGTGCTGAACACCACCGAAACCCGCGCCTCGCAATCCGACTCGAAGCCGATCCGCCAGACGGCGCTGATGCAGAAAGTGCCCTACTACACAACGCTGCCCGGCATCCTGGCGGTGACCAAGGCAATCGCCGCCCAGCGCGAAGGCCGCCTCGACGTGAAGCCGCTGCAGGAATACTTCTAAATAATTGATAGCATTGGAATTTGTTGGGCGCCACCTTGGTCCCCTTGAAATCTTGGTGGATTTGGGCCATCCTCTTGCTTCGCCCGGCATGATGCGGACGCTCCGCATCGCCGGGTGTTATGTTTTCTGTGACACGGATGATCATTCGTTTCCCCGGCGAGCAGGTAAAGTCCGGGGAAGCCAAGAGACTGGACGAGACCGATGGACAAAGTGCCGATGACCGCCGAAGGCCATGCCGCCATGATGGACGAGGTGAAGCACCTCAAGTCCGTGGAACGCCCGCGCATCATCAAGGCCATCGAGGAGGCC
>DAISVW010000452.1:0-2179 GCA_036826695.1 Aestuariivirga sp. | reverse complement strand
CCTCTACCTCGTCATGCGCCAGGACGTCGGCAATGGCAGCCAGCAGGTTCTCGCGCATGATCCTGGCAAACGGCTGATCTCGGCACTGGATTTCGGTGATTTCGGCGCCGCCCAGTCAGACGCTGAACTGACGCCCGCGGAAGGTGGAAGCCGTCTCACCTTCCGGTTCAGCGCACCCCTACCGGGTGTCGTCGACCGCTGGGCGGGAGTGCTGAGCGATTCTTCGCTTGGCCAGGAATACGAGAAAAGCCTGCGTAACATCAAATCGCTGAGCGAGAGCCAGTAGCGCAGCGCGGGTGCACCCATGCTTCGCCTGGCTGGCCGCGGTGGTGGCAAATTGCGGTCAGGGCCGGCGGGTCTGTTGATGACGTTTCCAGAACGGTCTCAACCGAGGTCGACCACGGTGATTTCGGGAGGCACTCCGAAACGCACGGGAAAAATGCTGCAGCCAAGCCCCCCTGACACGACGAGGTGGCGGCCGTCTTCCACCACATGCCCATAAGCAAAGCGGTTGCCATAGGCGGAGGGCACAACGGGAGAATGGCCGAACAGGCGCACCTGCCCGCCATGGGTATGGCCCGACACGGTGAGCGACACCCGCGCTGGAATCTGCACGAACAGGTCCGGCTCGTGCGCCATGTGCAGCACCGGGCTGTCATCGCTGATCTGGGCGAGTGCTGCCTGAAGGTCGGCGCGGCTTTCGTACTGGCCGCGGCCCCTGGGAATGGCTGCCATGCTGTCGGTGCCCGAGAGCCAGAAGTTGAAACCATCTTTCGAAAGCCGCAGCGCACGGTTGGCCAGCGTCATGATGCCGTTGTCGGCCATGACCCGTTCGGTGAGAAGGGGGCCGTGGCCCCTGCGCTGAGCCTCACCGTCATCCCACCAGTCATGGTTGCCGTTGATGGAATAGACGCCGAGAGAAGCCCTCAACTGGGCCGCCGCCCGGGCGGCCGCCGCGACCGGGACTGAACCGGTCCGGAAGCGATGTCCGGCCGCATAGTCGCCCAGCAGCAGGGTGAGATCGCCGCCCAGTTCGTTGGCGGCGGAAATGATACGCTGCCACCTTGACAGTGGCATATGCGGTTCGACCAGATGCGGATCGGCGAGCAACACGAGTCTCAGCTTCAGTCCCGGCGTCCAGCGCGGCGGCACAAGAGCGTAATGCGTGGTGCGGAGCAGAAAGCCGGGCTCGATCACGAAGGCATAGGCGCCAAGCGCCGCACCGGTTGCGAGGACACCGCCAAGAACTTTCAGCAAACCGCGCCTGGTAATCATGTTCGCCGCTGTCTTGTTATCGCCCCTTCCACTCCGGCTTTCGTTTTTCGGCGAAGGCGCGCGCCCCTTCGAGCTGGTCTTCGCTGGAATAGAGCACATCGACGGTCTTGAGCTGCCGCTTGGTCACCATGTCGAAAGCCTGCTGCACGGGGAGATGCGCGGTTTCGCGGGTGATCTCCTTGATCGCCGCGAACACCAGTGGCGGGCCCTCGGCGAGCTGTGCGGCCAGTTCCCGGGCCCGCTCCATCAGCCGGCCAGCCGTCACGATCTCGTTCACCAGCCCCCAATGCTTCGCCTCGGCGGCGTCGATGCGGCGTCCGGTGAACAGAAGTTCCATCGCCACATGATAGGGAATGCGGCGCGGCAGCTTGATCGAGGCGGCATCCGCCACCGTGCCGGAATTGATCTCCGGCAAAGCGAAGGTGGCATGCTCGGCGGCGATGATGATGTCGCAGGCGATCATGATCTCGAAACCGCCGCCGAAAGCGAGCCCGTTGACAGCGCAGATCACCGGCTTGTTGAGGCCCGGCAGTTCCTGCAGGCCGCCGAAGCCGCCCACACCGTAATCGGAATCGGGCGCTTCGCCCTCGGCTGCCGCCTTCAGGTCCCAGCCGGGGCAGAAGAACTTGTCGCCCGAACCGGTGAGAATGGCGACGCGCAGAACGGGGTCGTCGCGGAAGCCTGCGAAGACATTGCCCATGATGCGGCTGGTGGCCGCGTCGATGGCATTGGCCTTGCCGCGCGCGATCCGCACTTCCAGCACCGGTCCCCGGCGAACGACGACGATCGGGCCGGTCGAATTGTCCTTGACGGTCATGGGGTCCTCTTTTTGATCAGGGCGTCGACGGCGATGGCGCCGTACTTCAGGACGAGCAGGGGGTTGACGTCGAATTCGGTGATGAGC
>DAISVW010000451.1:0-2179 GCA_036826695.1 Aestuariivirga sp. | reverse complement strand
ACGCCGATGCCGGCGCGGCCGATCACCTTCAGCCTCGCCGCGGCGGCGATGATCTTCGGCGTAACCTTGCTGGAGGAGCGGATGGCGAGGCCGTCATAGTTGGGGATGGCGGCGAGCAGCGCTTCCTTGTCCTTGCCGAGATCGGGCAGATACTCGACAGCGATGCCGCGGTCACGGAAGATCTGCACGGCGGTTTCGGAGAGCTTGTCGGAAACGAGAACACGGGGAGTCATGATGGATGGTCCTGAGAAGATGATGAGGATCAGGCGCGGGCCTGGGCATAGGCCCAGTCGAGCCACGGCATGAGCGCTTCGAGATCGGACGTCTCGACGCTGGCCCCGCACCAGATGCGAAGCCCCGGCGGCGCATCGCGGTAGGAGCCGATGTCGAAGGCAACGCCCTCCGCCTCGAGCATCTTCACCATGGCCTTGGGCACCGCCGGATCGGCCTTGAGCGTGAGACAAACAGAGGTGTTGGAACGCGTGGCCGGATGTTTCGCGAGATTGTCGGCGTAATCGCGGGCGTCGATCCAGCGCTGCACCACGGCGGCGTTGGCGTCGGCGCGGGCCATCAGCGCTTTGAGGCCGCCCAGCGATTGCGCCCATTCGAGCGCCGCGATGTAATCCTCCACGCACAGCATGGAGGGCGTGTTGATGGTTTCGCCCTCGAAAATGCCGGCGATCAGCTTGCCGCCGCTGGTGAGGCGGAAGATTTTCGGCAGCGGCCAGGGCGGCCGGTAGCTTTCGAGCCGTTCGACGGCGCGCGGGCCCAGGATCAGCACGCCATGCGCGCCTTCGCCGCCCAGCACCTTCTGCCAGGAGAAGGTCACCACATCGAGCCTGGTGAAATCGAGTGGCTGGGCGAAAGCCGCCGAGGTGGCGTCGCAGATCGTCAGCCCGCTGCGGTCCGCTGCGATCCAGCCGGCATCGGGCACCCGTACGCCGGAAGTGGTGCCGTTCCAGGTGAAGACCACGTCATGGGCGGGATTCACCGCGGCAAGATCGGGGAGTTCGCCATAGGGCGCGGTCAGCACCCGCAGGTCTTTCAGTTTCAGCTGTTTTGCTGCGTCCGTCACCCAGCCTTCGCCGAAGCTTTCCCAGGCGAGCATATCGACCGGGCGCTCGCCGAGCATGTTCCACATCGCCATTTCGACAGCCCCGGTGTCGGAGGCCGGCACGATGCCTATGAGGTGGGTGGTGGGAACCTCCAGCACCGCGCGGGTCAGCTCGATGGCGCGCTTCAGCCGCGCCTTGCCGAGGCCCGAGCGGTGCGAGCGGCCGAGCGACTGGAGATTGAGTTTGTCGGGTGACCAGCCCGGGAACTTGGCGCAGGGGCCGGAAGAAAAATGCGCGGAAGCTGGCCGCGCGGCCGGTTTCATCGTCATCTTGTGCTCCATCCTTGCAGATGGACCGACCCTCGGTGGGGAGGGCTAGCCCGCAGCCCGTATCGCGCATTTCGGAACGCGGTTCAAGAGCCGGGGTTGTCTGGCGAAAAAAGACCCCCGGGGTCGATGCCGAGCCCCGGGGGTCTTGAGACGTTCAGGAATAGCAATCAGTAGCAGGGCGGATAAGGATAGTATCCGCAGGCCGGCGGAGCATAGCCGCCATAGTAAGGAGCCGCGACGGCAGCGCCCACGGCAGCCCCGGCCACCGCACCGGCGGCAATCCCGGCACCGACACCCGCGCCATACCAGCCATGGTGTCCGCCCCAGCCACCGCCGCCGACGGCCCAACCGCCATGGCCGCCACCGGCCGCGAACCAGTCGATGAACACGGCAGCCGGACCCTTGAGGCCCTTGAGGTCGCCTTCCAGCACATCGACGTTGAAGGTCAGGTTGCCGCCATCGAGCTTGGGATCCTTGAGGACCACGACCGCGTCGGTGACGCCGTCCTTGCTGCCGCCCAGCACCGAGACGGTGGCATTGGGCGGATCGTTCTTGAAGCTGTCCTTGCCCTCACCCCAGCGCGAGATGAACATGTCGGTAGTCTCGTGGCCCGCCGCGCGCACCGGCCGGTCGGCGAAGACGATGACATTGCCGGACACGCCGGTCAGCGTCAGCTTGCCATCGGCGAGCGTTGCGCCATCGGCGTTGATCACGCCCAGCGACGGAACCGGCCCCTGGTTCATGGGCTGTCCGATCGTCTTCTGCAGCGGAACATGCGGGTTGGCAGGTTCGGCG
>DAISVW010000450.1:0-2229 GCA_036826695.1 Aestuariivirga sp. | reverse complement strand
GCCGTCGAGCGCGCTTTATGACAAGGACAGCATCGTCTGGTTCGGCTTCTCGCCGAGCCTCGACAATTACCTGGTGACGCTGGCGGCGGACTCCTCGCTGTTCAGAGCGCGCCAGTCGATCCTCGATACGGCCATCATCGCGCTGGGGGCGGCGGGCCTCACCCTCGCCCTGGCGCTGCCCGCCGCCTATGGGCTGGTGCGCGCCGGACGCGAGCCGGGGCGCTGGTTCATGCTCTGGGTGCTGGCCCAGCGCATCCTGCCACCCATCGCGGTGGCGGTGCCGCTGGTGCTGATCTATCACCAGCTGGGTCTGCGCGACAGCCATGGCGGTGTCATCCTCGCCCATGCCGCGGCCAACCTGCCCTTCGCCATCCTGCTCCTGAAGTCGTTCCTCGACGATGTCCCGCGCGAGGTGGGCGAGGCCGCCATGATCGACGGCGCCAGCGCCTGGCAGAGCTTTCTTCGCATCCACATGCCGCTGATCCGCGGTGGCATCGCCGCCTGCTTCATCCTCTGCACCATCTTCTCGTGGACGGAATTCGTGCTGGCGCTGTTCCTCACCTCCTCGATCCGGGTGCTGCCGGTGCAGCTGAGCCTGATGGCCAACATGGACTGGGGCCTCACCGCGGCACTCAGCACGGTGAGCATCGTTCCGGCCTTCCTGTTCATCCTGCTGGTGCAGCGCCATCTCGTCCGTGGGCTGACCATGGGGCTGGCGAAGAGCTGACCGGCTCACTCGCCGCGTTTCAGGAACTCAGGCAGGTGAAAGCCCATTTTGGCATAGGCTGGGAGCGAGTCTTCCGCCTCTGCCCGGTTTGAAGTGAGCAGCACCGCATTGTGCGGCGGCACAGGCTTTACCGCCGCGGCGAGCGCCGTGCCGCCCAGCACATCGGCCACCCGCCGGGCGATGGCCGGGGCCGGATCGATGTAGCGCACCACCCAGGGCTCGGCCCTGGCGAGTTCGTCAACCAGAAGCGGATAATGCGTGCAGCCAAGCACCACCACATCGGTGCGCTTGCCCTCAGCTTCGGTGAACACCGGGGCGATTTCCGCCCTGAGTTCGTCAATGTCGGCGGCCACACCCTTGAGTTTCAGCTCGGCGATCTCAGCCAGGCGCGGCGCGCCGTGAAGGTTCACGCTGCAGTGGGCGGCGAAGCTCTGGATCAGGCCATGGGTATATTCGCGCCGCACGGTGCCCGGCGTGGCCAGCACGCCGACGGTCCCTGACTTGGTCTGCGCCGCGGCCGGCTTGATCGCCGGAACGGTGCCGACGAACGGCACCCTGAAGGTCTCGCGCAGCCGCCCGAGCGCGATCGTGGAGGCGGTGTTGCAGGCGATCACCGCGATGTCTGGCTGCACCTTTTCGATAAGCCGCCCCATCACCATGACAATGCGGTCGACCAGCGCCGCCTCTTCCCAGGCGCCATAGGGAAAGGCGGCGTTGTCCGCGGCATAGACCAGATGCGCGAAGGGAAGCTCATGGCGCACGGCGCGCGCCACGGTGAGCCCGCCCATGCCGGAATCAAACAGCAGGACGCGGCCGGTGCTCATCCCTCGCCTTTCTCCCTGGCCTCGCGGCGGCGCTCATGCATGCGGGTGCGCGAGGAGACGATGCCGCGCAGCGCGCGCCCTTCCTGCTCCGTCAGTTCGGCGCGCGCGAACAGGTTGCGGATGTTGCGCAGCATGCCGGGCTTCTTGTCATCCGTCTTGAAGAAGCCGGCGGCGTCGAGTTCGGCCTCCAGATGGCCGAGGAAGCCATAGAGCTCTTCCTTGGTGGCGGGCCTGGTGTCGCGCGTCTGCAGGCCGGGGCCGGCGAGTGCGGGAAGCTCCGGCGTCTGCTGGCCCAGGGTTTCCGCCTGGTCCTTGTACCATTCATAGCCCACGAGCAGCACTGCCTGCGCGATGTTGAGGGAGGCAAACGCCGGGTTCACCGGCGCCGTCACGATCACGTCGGCGAGCGAGATCTCGTCATTGGTGAGGCCGGTGCGCTCGCGCCCGAACGGGATGGCGAGGTTCTCGCCGCGGGCGATGCGGGCGCGCATGGCATGGCCCGCCTGTTCCGGGGTGATCACTTCCTTCACCATGCCGCGCGGCCGCGCCGTGGTGGCATAGACATAGTGCGTGTCCTTCAGCGCCTCTTCGAGGGTGGCGTGGGCAGTGGCGGTGTCGATGATCCAGTTGGCGCCGGAAGGCGAGGTGAGCGCCTTTTCATTGGGCCAGCCGTCCCGC
>DAISVW010000449.1:0-2234 GCA_036826695.1 Aestuariivirga sp. | reverse complement strand
CGTGTCGGCGCCATCCTGCAGGACCTCGGGTTCTGGATTCTGAATGACGTTGTCTGGCGCAAGACCAACCCGATGCCCACCTTCCGCGGACGGCGCTTCACCAACGCCCATGAGACGCTGATCTGGGCGGCGCGCGATGCCAGCACCCGCTACACCTTCCATTATGAAGCGATGAAGGTGTTCAACGACGATCTGCAGATGCGCTCCGACTGGACGCTCTCGCTCTGCACCGGCGCGGAGCGGCTCAAGAACGCGGCTGGCGACAAGCTGCACCCGACACAAAAGCCCGAGGCGCTGTTGCACCGCGTAATCCTGTCCACCACCAATCCCGGCGACCTGATACTGGATCCGTTCTTCGGCACCGGCACCACCGGCGTGGCCGCGAAGCAGCTGGGCCGCGCCTTCATCGGCATCGAGCGCGAGGATGTCTACGCCGAGGCGGCCCGCGCCCGTATCGACGCCGCGCAGCCGCTGCCGACCGAAGCGCTGAAGGTTACGGCCGGCAAACGTGCTGAACCGCGCATTCCCTTCGGCTCGCTTCTTGACCGTGGGCTGGTCAAGGCCGGCGATACGCTGTTCGACCCCTCCCAGCGAATCGCCGCACGGGTCAGGGCGGATGGATCGATTGCCTGCAAGGATGCCTCGGGCTCGATCCACAAGATCGGCGCTCACGTTCAGGGGGCCGAAGCCTGCAATGGCTGGACGTTCTGGCATGTGAGGAAGGGGCCGAACCTGGTGCCCATCGACATGCTGCGCCAGCAGTTGCGCGCCGAGATGGCCCCGGCCGCCTGACTGGCGGCCCACCAGGTTGACTCGCCCGCGCCGCCTGTCTAGAACCCGCCCGGTTCACGAGACGGCAGGTCATGGCTTTGAATTTCGCCGATAGCTCTTCTTTTCGCGCCCTGCGGCTGTCCGCGGCTGTGAAACGCCCGAAACAGACCACGAAATCGTAAGCCTTCCCCCCGGCCTTTCCCCGCCTGGGTGGAAGGCAAGACCCCTCTATGACCAGGCGGAGCCCTTGCGGCTCCGGGGGAAAGGACAGAAGGCCCTCAGGAGTATGAACATGGGTTACAAGGTTGCGGTTGTCGGCGCCACGGGCAATGTGGGCCGCGAGATGCTGGCGATCCTCGACGAGCGGCAGTTTCCGGTCGATGAGTGCCACGCCATTGCCTCGCGCAAGTCGATGGGAGTCGAGGTATCGTTCGGCGACCGGACGCTCAAGTGTCAGGACCTCGAGCAGTTCGATTTCTCCAAGGTCGACATCTGCCTGATGTCGGCGGGCTCAGCCGTTTCCAAGGAATGGTCGCCGAAGATCGGCGCCAGGGGCTGCATCGTGATCGATAACTCGTCCTGCTGGCGCTACGACCCGGACGTGCCGCTGGTGGTGCCGGAGGTCAACGCCCATGTGCTGGCCGACTACATGGCCAAGCCCAGCCGCCGCAACATCATCGCCAATCCCAACTGCTCGACGGCGCAGCTCGTCGTGGTGCTGAAGCCTCTGCACGACGTGGCCCGCATCAAGCGCGTGGTGGTGGCGACCTACCAGTCCGTCTCGGGCGCCGGCAAGGAAGGCCTCGACGAGTTGTGGAACCAGACCAAGGGCATCTTCGTCACCGATACGCCGGAGCCCAGGAAGTTCACCAAGCAGATCGCCTTCAACGTCATCCCGCACATCGACGTGTTCATGGACTCGGGCGACACCAAGGAAGAATGGAAGATGACGGCCGAGACCAAGAAGATCCTCGATCCGAAGATCAAGCTGACCGCCACCTGCGTGCGCGTGCCGGTGTTCGTCGGCCATTCGGAAGCCGTGAACATCGAGTTCGAGACGCCGATTTCAGCCGAGGAAGCGCGCGAGATCCTGCGCGAGGCGCCGGGCTGCATGGTGATCGACAAGCGCGAGAACGGCGGCTACATCACGCCGGTGGAATGCGTCGGCGATTTCGCCACCTTAATCTCCCGGATCCGCGAAGACGCGACCATCGAGAACGGCCTCAACATGTGGGTGGTCTCGGACAATCTGCGCAAGGGTGCCGCGCTCAACGCCGTGCAGATCGCCGAGAGCCTGATCAACCGCGGGCTGATGAAGAAGGCTGCCTAGAATCTTTCAGATCTGGCCGGAGCATCCTCCTGCCGGCTGAATAGGGTCCGACTGGTCCTTTCCCGCTTGCGGGAGAGGAAGGGGCTCCACCGAAGTTGGGGCAGGTGAGGGAAGCGAGGGTTGCTGGATCGAT
>DAISVW010000448.1:0-2251 GCA_036826695.1 Aestuariivirga sp. | reverse complement strand
GACGCCGGGGCGCAGGACCAGAAACGCATCGCCACGCCGGTGGCGGCGCGCGCGGCCGGCGCCGACGTGCTGGTCATCGGCCGCCCGATCACCGGGGCGCCCGATCCGGCGGCGGCCGCTCGCGCCATCCTCGACAGCCTCGGGGCGGCCTCATGACCCAAGTGAAGATCTGCGGTCTGTCCACGCCGGAGACCGTCGAGGCCTCCATTGCGGCGGGCGCGGACTTCATCGGCCTGAACTTCCATCCGCCGAGCCCGCGATATGTGGCGGTGGACCAGGCGGCGGAGCTGGCGCGCCTGGCGCGCGGCCGGGTGAAGATCGTGGCGCTGGTGGTCGACGCCGACGACGCGCTGCTTGGCGAGATCGCGCGCACGGTGAACCCGGATTTCGTCCAGGCGCACGGCTCCGAGAGCCCCGCCCGCGTCGCCGCGATCGCGCAGGTGACCGGCAAGCCGGTGAGCAAGGCGATCCGGGTGCGCGACGCCGCCGACGTCGCCGCCGCGGCCGCCGTCGCGGACGTCGCGGCGATGATCCTGTACGACTCGAAGGCTCCCGAGACGCTGCCGCGGGCGCTGCCGGGCGGCACCGGGCATGCCTTCGACTGGGCGCTGCTGGGCGCGGCCAGCCGTCCCGCCTTCATGCTGGCGGGCGGCCTGACGACGGCCAACGTCGCCGAGGCGATCCGGGTGACGGGCGCGCCGGTGGTGGACCTGTCCTCCGGCGTCGAGACCGCCCCCGGGGTCAAGGATCCCGCCATGATCCGGAATTTCATTGAGGCGGTGCGGGCCGCCCGCTAGAACAACGGCCCGAACCGTTCTTCGCCCAGGGGTGGCTGCCCATGAACGTGACTGCGCCCAACACTTTCCGCTCCGGCCCCGATGAACAGGGCCGTTTCGGCCTGTATGGCGGCCGGTTTGTGGCGGAAACGCTCATGCCGCTCATTCTTGAACTGGAGCAGGCCTATGCTGACGCCAAGGCCGATCCGTCGTTCCAGGCGGAACTCGACTCCTTCCTCGAGCATTACGTCGGCCGGCCGTCGCCGCTCTATTTCGCCGAACGGCTCACCGAGCACCTCGGCGGCTCGAAGATCTATTTCAAGCGCGACGAGCTGAACCATACCGGCGCGCACAAGATCAACAACGTGATGGGGCAGATCCTGCTCGCCCGCCGCATGGGCAAGAAGCGGATCATCGCCGAAACCGGCGCAGGCCAGCACGGCGTCGCCACTGCGACCGCGTGCGCGAGGTTCGGGCTCGAGTGCGTCGTCTACATGGGCGAAGTGGACGTCGAGCGCCAGAAGCCCAATGTGTTCCGCATGAAGCTGCTCGGCGCCGAGGTGGTTCCGGTGTCGTCGGGTTCGCGCACGCTGAAGGACGCGCTGAACGACGCCTTGCGCGACTGGGTGGCGAACGTGGAGGATACGTTCTACTGCATCGGCACGGTGGCGGGCCCGCACCCCTACCCGGCTATGGTGCGCGACTTCCAGTCGGTCATCGGCGTCGAGACCAGGCGGCAGATGCTGGCGCGGGAAGGCCGGCTCCCCGACATGCTGGTGGCGGCGATCGGCGGCGGCTCCAACGCCATGGGCCTGTTCCACCCGTTCCTCGACGATCCTTCGGTCGAGATCGTCGGGGTCGAGGCGGCCGGGCACGGCATCGAGACGGGCCTTCACGCCGCCTCGATCACCGGCGGCAAGCCCGGCGTGCTGCACGGCAACCGCACCTACCTCCTGATGGACGACGACGGCCAGATCACGGAAGCGCATTCGATCTCCGCCGGGCTTGATTATCCGGGCATCGGGCCCGAACACGCCTGGCTCAACGACATGAAGCGGGTGACCTACGTTTCGGCCACCGACCAGGAGGCGCTCGACGCCTTTCAGCTGTGTTGCAGGCTCGAGGGCATCATCCCGGCGCTGGAGCCTTCGCACGCGCTGGCCCATGTGATGAAGATCGCGCCGACAAGGCCGCGCGATCATCTCATGGTGATGAACATGTGCGGGCGCGGCGACAAGGACATCTTCACGGTGGCCGCGCACCTCGGAGCGAAGCTGTGACGCAGCATCACTTGAGAAAGAAGGTTTTGGAGGGCGCCGGTCTTGGTGGCCCTATACTGATTGGTGACGTTGTGCGCCTTGTTTCCGGGGGACCCAGCATGGTCGTACGTGAAGTCAGAGACGAATTCGTAGTCTGTGAGTGGTTCTCAAGAGCCGAACTACTTTGCCATACCTTCCCTCTCAGTGCGCTACTGA
>DAISVW010000447.1:0-2270 GCA_036826695.1 Aestuariivirga sp. | reverse complement strand
GATTGTCGCCAAGGCCGAGTGGCCGGATTGGCGGCCGCCGCCGGAAATGATCAGGCGGGAGGCCGCGAAGGGCAACATGCTGAAACCCTTTGTCCCAGGCGGGCCCGGCAATCCGATGGGCGCCCGGGCGCGCTACATCGGTGGCGGCGGCTACCGGATCCATGGCACCAATGCCCCGGGCGCGATCGGCGGCGCGGTCTCTTCCGGCTGCATCCGGATGATGAACTCCGACGTCGTCGAGCTCTACGGCAAGGTCAGGGTCGGCGCCAGGGTGGTGGTCTACCGCTGAAGCATGCCAAACGTGTAGCGGGACGCATGCTTTTTGTTGCGAAAAGTTGACAAAATGTTGCGGTTTGTTGACCAACGCGTTGCCATCCGGATGCAACTATTGTGGTTGCAAAATCACTTGGACGACTGAAGATTTTATTCCTTCGCGTCTTGCACGCTTAAAGCGAGTCCTGCCTCTGTCCGACAACAGCGGATGCCGCATCATCGGCCGCCCGTGATTTCCTTCCGGCGTGCTCTCTACGCCGCTGGCGAAAACTGTCAGCCAAGGATGACAGCGCGCGCTGTCAAGGAATGTATTACTACCATTGCGTGCATCGGCCGCCATTACTCGGCGGCGATTCTTGGAAGGCCTTCGAGTGCGGCGTCGAGCGCTGACTGGTCATACATCTTGTCTTCGAGTTTGCCGGCCTGGTAGTCCATGTAGGCCTGCATGTCGAAGTGGCCATGCCCGCAAAGCCCGAACAGGATCACCGGCGAGGCGCCTTGCTCCTTGGCCTTGAGCGCCGCGTTGATCGCCCCGCGCACAGCGTGGTTGGCCTCGGGGGCCGGCAGGATGCCCTCGGTGCGGGCGAACAGCACGCCCGCCTCGAAGCAGGCGTTCTGGGTATAGGCCTCGGCCTCGATCAGCCCCAGTTCCTTGAGGTGCGACACCATCGGCGCCATTCCATGATAGCGCAGCCCGCCCGCATGGAAGCCAGGCGGCATGAAGGTGGAGCCCAGCGTATGCATCTTGACCAGCGGCGTCATGTGCGAGGTGTCGCCGAAGTCATAGGCATAGCGGCCGCGGGTGAGCGACGGGCAGGCGGCGGGCTCGGCGGCGATCACCCGCACCTTCTTGCCGCCGCGCAGGCGCTGGCCGATGAACGGGAAGGTGAGGCCGGCGAAGTTGGAGCCGCCGCCGGTGCAGCCGACGATGATGTCCGGCTCGGCGCCCGCCTGCTGCATCTGTTCGATGGCCTCGATGCCGATCACCGTCTGGTGCAGCAGCACATGGTTCAGCACGCTTCCCAGCGCGTATTTGGCTCCTGGGCTGGTGACCACCGCTTCCACAGCCTCGGAAATGGCGATGCCGAGGCTGCCGTTCGAGTCCGGATTGGCGGCGAGGATCTCGCGGCCGGCATTGGTTTCGAGCGAGGGGCTGGCCACGCATTTGCCGCCATAGACCTCCATCAGCGCCCGGCGGTAGGGCTTCTGGTTGTAGGAGATCTTGACCATGTAGACCTTGACGTCGATGCCGAACAGCGCGCCGGCGAAAGAGAGCGAAGAGCCCCATTGGCCCGCACCGGTCTCGGTGACCAGCTTCGAGACGCCTTCCTGCTTGTTGTAGAAGGCCTGCGCCACGGCGGTGTTGGGCTTGTGCGAGCCGGCGGGGCTCACGCCCTCGTATTTGTAATAGAGTTTGGCGGTCGTCCCCAGCGCCTTCTCCAGCCCATGGGCGCGATAGAGCGGGGTGGGCCGCCACATGCGGTAGATGTCGCGCACCGGCTCGGGGATGGCGATATCGCGTTCGGCGCTCACCTCCTGCATGATGAGTTCCATCGGGAACAGCGGCGCGAGGTCGGCGGGTCCTACCGGCTGCAACGTGCCGGGATGGAGCGGCGGTGGCGGCATCTGCGGCAGATCGGCCGCGATGTTGTACCAGCTCTTTGGAATCCGTTCCTCGCCCAGCACGATCTTGCGCTGTGCTGCGTCTGTGTGTTTGGCCATTGGCTTATCCTCCCGGTGATTTTTGGCCGATGCTGGCAAAATGCCGGGCTTGCCGCAAGAGGCCGGTAAATCTTTAGCCAAGAAGACGCGAGAGAAGATAGACGAGGCCAATGATTGCCACGCCAAGAATGCCAAGGATCGCATAGGCGCCCTTCGACATGCCGGCGATCGTCTTCTTGATCTCGGCGCGGTCAATCACATTGGGGAAGGGTGTGCCGGGGACCGGCACGCCGAGAAAACTGCACAGGGGTTCCCAGCCCTGATCGGCGGTGAAG